>JAVCDJ010000038.1 GCA_030765845.1 Candidatus Stygibacter australis | reverse complement strand
GGATACTATTTGATCCTTATAATTTCCACCATAGGTCCAGGGGCTGTTATTCAGCTCTTCTCCCACCATCACAGCTTTAACTATATCTTCTTCCACGGGGCTGTTTTGATAAAGTATATGCTTATTAACCAAAGTAGCAACTTCCGAAGCACTATCAATACACATCCTGCCAATGGCCAGCTCAGCATATTCATCTATCTCGCCATATTCTCCCCAATTGCCATCTCCATCATTATTCCAGTTTCCATCCAGATTACTGAAATACATGTCTGAGGGCAGGGATGGATCATCAGATACTGCAAATCCCCGGTGAGGTACGATTGCTGCCTCATTAGGATTACCAGCATCTCCACCCAGTATCACATAATCTATTCCATAGGTTAGATAATAATTTATAATACAGTTTCTCACCTTTTCCGCATCATCTACTCCAGGATAATCGGCATAAATATCACTGGTTGTTTCCACTGCCACAGAATATCCGGTCGAGTTCTTATAATCAATATATTCCTGAAATTCATCTACAAATTCACTTGCTGTGATCAATAATAGATCATAATCTGAAAGTCTCTGCGTATTATACTGATATTCATTTAATACTTCAGGATTATCCACTATCCGCTCTATTCTGGATTGCACTTGCTCTCCGCCTCTCAGCTTTGCGGCCAGTTCATCAGATCTTTCCACTGCTGATGTTTCAATACTCAAAGTTATGGATTTAATAAATCTTATCGTATTCTGCACCGGATTATATTCCACCGGGCAAATATTCAAGCTGCCAATACTGTGCCCACAAAGATAACCTGTCCCAAAATCGCTCAGATTGTTCTCTGGATATGCCGCATCCGTCCCATAGATGCTGACATCAGGTTCCGGATGATAATTAGCTGGTGCTGGCTGAGAAATAGGAAACGGCCTTGCAGAAGGCTGGATCATCCCTCTTGATATATCGGTATAATATTTTATGTCAAGAATGTTTACACTTGATAATTGCTCATTAGGAGATAATAACAGATTGATCCCTTTCCAGGGCATAAGCGGTGCACCCTCATCACCAAATGACATACAGTCATCATATCTTATTTGCACATATTCACCATTATCATCTATATCAGGCAATTCAAAACTTTTGTTATATTCAAATTTGTCTGCTGATAATACTGCTAAAAATAGTAATAACAAAAAAACTACTCCAATCTTTTTCATCTTATACTCCCTTTTTATTTTCTCAATACCTTTATTTAAGCAATTTTCATTCCGCAATATCGCATCAGGACTGTAAAAAGAGAAAGCACTGTGAATTTCGAATGAGATGTGAAATTATCTATAATTGCCTGAAATATTTATAGTACCCCCCCCAGTGAACAAAGTCACCTGATTCTTTCCTGCTTCGTTCACTAAGTTTACTGAGTTTACTGCGTTAACAAGCTATTTAATTAAAACACACTTCCGACAGAAACTGCCCCCATCATAAACTAATCTAGCAAAATATATTCCTGTACTAACTGCCTGCCCAGCAGCATCATCTCCCTGCCACAATATCTTCTGGTTCAAATCTGTTTTCCATTCATCACATAGAGTTTTCACCTTCTGCCCTTTCAGATTAAATATTTCCAGTTTCACGTTACCGGGCTTTGAAAGAGCAAAACTGAAAATCGTCTCTGGATTAAAAGGATTTGGATAAGCAAATATATTAACAGTACTCACCAGCATATCCTCATCCTCAGAAACATCCCCGCCTATAGCAGTTATAAAGGGATAGCCGTTATTCAAGCCGCTGTCCATATCCCAGATATCTTCTGTACCATTTATTTCTTCATCAATAAAATCCCAGCCCATATCAAGATAATTTGCCAATACCTGCATCTCACCACTTGTCATTCCCTGCAAGTCATTGATATACCCCTCATCTAGTCCCACTCCGTCTTCCTGGCCAGAGGATTCTACATTCCAGACACAATGATAAATACTGCTGCCATCATCATTCTCACCTGCAAAGCCACCAGTATTTTCCCCACCATTCACATTACCAACTGCATAGGAATTTTCTATGGCAGCATTATTATTAACTCCCACAAATCCTCCGGTAGTGTATGAACCATTAACGTCACCAAGAGCATAACAATTAGTGATTTCTGCCCATTTATTTATACCTGCAAATCCGCCAACACCTCCGACACCCGTCACTGTACAAGAAGAAAATGAACTCGTTACAGAACAATCATTATCAATTACCCCTATTAATCCTCCCGTAAAATTTTCTCCGTCCACTTCTCCCGAGCTATAGCAATTAATAATTTCCGATGATATTGCACAGCATCCTATCAATCCACCTGTACTATAATAACCCGTAAGGTAACTTTCAGCATAGCAATCCCTTATTTCAGTATTAAATGTTAAACCTGCTAATCCGCCATTATAGTATTTTCCGGTTAACTGGGCATTAATTACACCCAGGCTTCTTACCAATGCACCATTTATATGCCCAAATAATCCCAGAGTACTATTTTGCAGCCCTGCAACCTCCAGATTTGCTATGCAATGACCATCTCCATCAAAATCAGCTCCCAGATATGGGATATAAAACCCCGTCATTTCCCCCAGATCAAGGTCATTAGTGAGCTTAAAGGCGATTTCCGGCTCTCCCCCAAATACCAGAAGTGTCTCCAGATCCTCCGTATCGCTCACCAGATAACTCCCTTCTTCCTCTTCTAAATAATCTGATATATCCAGAGAATATTCATTAGCTAACCACGCATTATACAATTCCGTTGGAAGAACCCCATAGCTGTAATGATGCTCTCCATTGATCAAAATCTCGTCATAATTATAATGACTGTTTTGATATTCCTGCAGGAATCCATGTCCAAAAAGCCCACCTATTTCCACTTCACCTGCGATACTGCCAGTGGCATAGCAATTATTCAGCTCTGAATCAGAGTAAAATTGTCCCATAATACTGCCTACACCCCAGCTCCCTGTAATATCAACATTAATTAATCCCAGATTCTCTACTATTCCGCAATTACTATAACCAAACATACCGACTTGGTTAACTTCTGGTCGATTGATATACAACCCGTCAATTATATGATCATCACCATTATATCTCCCGGAAAACGACCCCTGATCATAATTGCCTATCGGACTAAATCCTGCTCCTTCGTTCCAGTTCACTGTATCTGAGGCATCAATATCTCCTGTCTGAATAAAATAACAATCCCAGTATTCAAAATGGGAACTCAGCCAGTAAAGGTTATCCAATGTTTCTATCTGAAACGGATCTGCTTCAGTGCCACTGCCAGCAGGTATGTTTCCCCCAAAGATAACACAAATATATGACTCACGGGTTACACTATCACTTTCCCCGCCTGAACCAGAAATAGTCAAACTCACATCGTAAATCCCTGATTCACTGTAATTCCAGACCGGACGCTCTTCACCGCTGTCTATAATGCCATCATTATCAAAATCCCATTCCCAGCTTTCTATCGCCCCGGCTGATAGATCAATGAACTCGATTTCCTCTCCGACAAATACCTCCAAAGATGATCCGACAAACCAGGCATAATAATCTTCCTCAGATACTGTCCACCCTAAATCTGCCAGGTAAGCAAAACCGCTATTCATATCCTCACCTATATTCCAGATGTCTTCTTCACCGTTCGCTGTTTCATCCTCAAAATCCCAACCCAAATCTGTATATGTGAGTGATTCCTGCATCTCTAAGGTAGTTTTTCCCCATAGATCGATAGCTGTTCCACCCTCATCATTGCCTATGCCCATTTCCTGTCCGCTGCTCTCCAGATTCCAGATACTGCAGTGTATCTCAGAATCATTTCTGCCAGCCAAACCACCCACAGCACTTTCACCACTCACGCTCCCACTGGCATAGGTATTAAAGATCACTGAATTGTCATTATCTCCCACCAGACCACCGACCTTTTCAATCCCGGATACGGCTCCCACCGCATAGCAGTCCCTTATCTCTGAGGAATAATTATAGCCAGCAAAACCACCAACCCTGAACTCTGCCGTCACATCCGCATCAGCATAGCAACTATTGATTTCCGAATCAAAACATACATTGCCCAGCAGACCTCCCGAATATTCTCCCCCGGTCACAACTCCTTTGCCATAACAATCACTTATATATGAGTGCTTGCAATGCCCTGCCAACATCGCTGCTGACCAATCCCCGACAACTTGTCCCTCTGCCGAGCAATCGACCACTGTCTCATTATTCAGATATCCTGCCAGGCAACCGATATAATCATCACCTGTCACATCAGCATCTATTAACCTGAGCCTTTCCAGTCGACCACTTTGCGCATAGCCAAATAATCCACATCCGTCCTGCTCAGGTCTGTTTATAAATAAGCCTGTTATCTTAAGAAAATATCCATTATAACTCCCTCTAAAAGGCTCGTTATCCATACTGCTTATCCACCAGCCTATCGGACTGAATCCCGCCCCTTCATTCCAGCTCACCGTCTCGCTGGCATCAATATCTGA
>JAVCDJ010000037.1 GCA_030765845.1 Candidatus Stygibacter australis | reverse complement strand
CTGACCTGAAACTAAATTCTCCTGATAATCCAGATCATTATCCTCAACATCAAAGAAAACACTTTCTAATTCTACCGTGAAAGTTTCAAAATCTTCCACCTCTGTGAAATTACCTATAGGATTAACTATAATCGGCAGATTATTGACAGAGCTCACAATTACTGAAAATTCTTCCTGAACGAAAGCAGCATATTCATCGGTAGCTGTCACGGTCACAATTGAGGTGCCATACCAGTACAATATCGATGAAATAGTTAACTCACCATTAACATCATTCAAAGTTATTCCAATTTCTGTACTATCAAAAACAACCGAATAACTCAAGATGTCTCCATTTTGATCATTAAAATGATCATCAAGATCAAAACTGAAATCTAAAAAATCCTCATTCTTATTAAAATTCTCTATGCCAAGACTCACTGGAGCATCATTTAAAACAGTCAAATTTCCATTAGTGATATCTGTTATTCCTGTCGCATTGTAGAGGAAATTCGTTATGGTTAATACTGTAGTTCCCGGCACTAATGTATTAAAAGTTAATTCTGTAATAGCACCAGCCCCTATTACATCTCCACCACTATAGGAAACGTATATTGAATCACCGCTATCTGTTACAGAAAAAATTCCACCAGCAGATACAACTCCAGTGTCAATTGCTGAATATTCAACCAAAGTACTGTCAAAAGATAAACCAAAACTGAATGAAGTTACATCCCAAAGATCATCAATATAACTGGTTAATACTTCAAAACTGAAATCTGGACCATTATGAATTTCGATAGGAAGTATCGATATCTGAGAACCTTCAAGGGTGGCACTGCCCACGTAGGCAAATACATTCCAGGTGTTTTCTGCTGTATATTCTCCATCAAAAACTGAACCCGTAACTGTATATGAACCATTACTTGGGAAAGCATAACTGAAATTGTTACTTTGTTCTAATTGCTCGTCACCATCTACATACCAGGTATATACCAGACTATCCATATCGGTATCGATATCAAGCACTATAATACTAAATAATTGCAAACTATCAACTGGAATATTTACATTTAAATTTGTGGGACTATAATTGGTTATTACCGGTTCATCATTTACTGGTGTTACGATTATTTCTACAGTATCACTGGCAGTCGCCCGAACCTCTATATCAACCACTGTAAATATGATCGTCTCACTGCCGTTCCAGTCTGCTGCTGCCCCAAATGTTACATTATATCCAACTATATTAACTGTTACATTTACATTGTCAGAAACACTTAATATAGGTGTGTCCCCATCCACGTCACTGATGTAACCGGTAAAATCTACTATTGAAGTCTGATCCTCTGCGAAACTGAAACTCGCAGGCAGAGCTATCACAGGAGCGTTATTTACTGCTGAGATTATAACATTAAATGTATCAGACACTGTCGCCCGATATTGATCATCTGCCGTAATACTTACAACTGAGGTGCCATTCCAGTAATTAATCGGACTGAAGGTCAAGATGGAATTTAATATTGATATTGTAATTTCTGTACTATCAAAAACTGCACTATAACTTAAAATATCATTATTATCATCACTAAAATAGTCATTTAAATTAAGATCATAGGCAACGAAATCTTCAGCTTCATACTGATCAGGAATTTCTAATACCACATAAGGTAAGAAATTCTCGTAAGTGATTACAGCTTCACCATCTATCAGGTTAGTTATTGAATATTCTGAAGCTCCTGTATCAGTATATGTAAAATTCTGAATATCTAAAGCACTGGTACCACCAGTGCCCTGAGGTGTAAATGTCAAACCTATTATTGGTGCTACCCCGGAAATTGTTGAACCTGAATTTATTGTCACTGTAACTGGTGACGATGTTCCACTGATAGATACCGTATTTCCTGAAGCAAGCATATCTGTAGTGTTATAATTTGTCAATGCCAGTAATGAGTTTGTAAAATGGACTTCAAATTCTATTTTATTAATATTCCAGTCAATTGCTATACCCTGGTAACTTGATAATTCTACCGTGAAATCTGTTACCTGATTTCCAGCAGCACTCCCCAGGGTTATCTCTGAATCTAAAATTTCAGGTGTTATTGCATTTACATTAAACATTATGTTTCCTTCGTTGTGAGTTACTTCATGTGTTTCTTCACCATCACAGATTACATCATTACTTGCATCCCAGATTCTAAAACTAAGTGTCTCTGTTGTACCTGTTTGACACTGCACTGTTAGTCCATATACGTGACCCCCAATTCCAGGGTTCGCAATTGCTCGACATTCATCACCCACAAAAATACCAAACAAATCATCAGGACCAGCGGCGACACCGTCGATAGTTACATCTCCATAAAAAGTTGAGCCAGTATCCGTATAAATCACTGGACTCCAATCTGGTTCTGCAATTAAATATGACATTGTAAATAAAAATAAAATCACTATTGCCAAGCGTAAATGTTTCATAAAACGCCTCCCATATATATCTTTTTTTTTTCTTTTAATAATTTTTTCATTTCTTTTCTCTTCTTTTTCTTATAATTCATTTGTTCTCTTTTTTTAAATTTTTTTAGTCCTGGTTCGATTCTAATAATTTCCAATTTCAAAAGCTCCGGGAACGGCTGAGCCGTCCCCGGATTATTTCAGGTTATTTCATTAAAATAACCTTTTGTATTTCCTGAACTCCATCAGCTATAAATCTTACGAAGTAAACTCCAGAAGTGCATCCTGCTGCATGGTCATTACTGCCATTCCAAGTCAGAATATGTTCTCCTGCTGTCATATCAGTGTTAATAATTGTCTTTACTAACTGTCCTCTGACGTTGTAAACTTTTACGCTTACAAACTGATCTGTCTCAAGATAGAAGCTGATACTGGTCTCTGGATTGAAGGGATTAGGATAAATACTGGTTAATCCACTCACCGTCACAACATCATCCCCATTATTGACTGTCAAAGTTGGCATGCCATTATAATCCTCTCCGGGATTTGAAATGATTACTTCGTTACACTCATAAACCTCTCTGCTGGATGGATCAAATATCCTGAAGCCGATTTCTTCCGGCTGCTCACTATTTACAACTAATGATGAAATATTGGCTCCGTTGTATTCTCTTATCCGTGATACTCCCCGACATTCATCTCCAGCAAAGCTACCCAGGATCATCCCTTCACTACCTGTTAGATCTACCTGTACATAGACGATCATACTGTTTGTATAAATTACAGGTGACCAAATTGATTCAGATAACTCATCAGACTGACTGTGATTATTACGAGTTGCCATCGGATAATAGAAGGTTGTGTCACTTGAAACTCTCACATAATAACCCTTACCTGGCTCCATATTCACTAATGTATTATATGCTGATGGCAGACTTGGGTCATAGCTTGAGAATATATCTTTAACCTTCAATAAAGTTCCAGCATTAATTAATCCTGCAAAGGCTGTTTCTACGTCCATTGCTGTTTGATTCACATATGCTGCCAGATTCCAGCCAGCACTAAGATCAATTTGAGTTTGTGTTGGATCCAATATAGATCCTGTAACATCAAGTACAGATACTGCACTTACTTTTACATAATATCCTGAACCATCTTCAAGTTCCTGAAGTGTATTATATACTGAAGGTAAGGATGGATCATAACTGCTGTAAATGTCTTTCACTTTCATCAGGTTTTCCATGATCGGTGCAAATATTGTTTCCACACTCATATCTACTGGTCTGACATATAATGATACTAGATTCCAGCCCCCATTGAGATCTAAGGTCTGTGTTACATCAGATAAGTTTGATCCATCAAGCAATATCTCATCTGGTGGATATCCTACTACACCTCCTGGATTTGACTGGATTGTTGTAGCAACATTATAGATTATATCTTCGCTGCTGTCCCAGATTCTGAAATGAACTGTCTCGACAATCTCACCCTGTACTACCAGAGAAGCAATTGCTTCACGGGTCAATAATTGTACTTGAGTTACTGCTCTACATTCATCTCCTACAAAAGCTGCAACAATATCTCCTTCTTCAGCATCTACTCCTTCGATAGTTACAAGTGCATATACAATGGTGCTATTTGTGTAAATAACTGGAACCCAGCCCGGTCCCTCTCCAGTAGTAACTGCCAGAGGTAATGGATTTGGTACTGATCCTATATTTCCACCTGGATAAGTCTGTGTAAAGTACTCCAGATCATAAATACTATCTGTTTCCAGATCCCAGAACTTGAAGTTTACTACTTCTACTATATCTCCATAAATTTGGAAATTAACTCTTGATGATCCATTTACTGTACCCATTCCACGGCATTCTCCATCCACAAAGGCACCTATCATGTCACCTATATCTGCAGATAAACCATCAACTGTTACATAACCATGGGCATTAGTAAAGTTATCATAGGTAACTACTACCCAGTCAGGAGCTAATAGATAGTGTACTGACCAGGTGATCATCACAGGATATTCACCATCAGTGATCTCTACTACAATAACGTAATCACCCTCTTCAGTAAATTCCGGGGTAAAGATATTACCCATAATAGGCATAAATTCACCATTGAAAGTCCAGCTGTATTCTAGATCACTATCGATATCTACTGCATCCACATAGAAATCTATTATTGCATCATCATAAATGGTGATATCTGTTTCTACGGGCAAATATTCATTTATAACTGGAGCATCATTTACTGCAGTTACATTAATTATCACATCATCACTATCAAACAACCTTGCTTCATTATCACTGATCGTGAAACTCAATGTCTCATTGCCATACCAGTCACTTTCTGCTGATATTGTCACCATATATTCTTCAATAGCTACCAGCACCATTATATTACCGGAAACTGACAATGTCAAAAATTCACTGTCAATATCGCTAATGTATTCTGAGAAATCTAATTCCAGACTTTCATCTTCCAGGAATGTGAATTCTTCTGGAAGCTCTATTACTGGTGGATCATTTACTGGCATTACATCAATATAGATCGTTGCAAGATTAGAAACCGCTTCACCGTCAGTTACATAATATTCAAAATTCACTGAACCATTGAAGTCAGGTGCAGGTGTATATTCAAATGAACCATCTTCCATCAGGTTGAAATCTCTTTGCTCTACTAATACACAAGTTAGTATTTCGGGATATTCATCTGGATCATAATCATTGATCAAAACACCGGCCCCGGCATCTACTACCAGTACATCATCTTCATATACTGAGTAATAATCATCAACAGCAACTGGTATAATATTGATATATTCACTTACGATCACAGTTGCTATATCTTCTCCAGTACCGCCTTCATCATCGGTTACTATCAAAGTTACTTCATGGTCTCCAACTCCAAATCCATAATCAATTACAGATCCGGATCCTATCATTTCGTCATTATAATACCATTCATAAAGAACTATTTCACCATCAACATCAGTTCCTGAACCGGATAATGTCACAATTGCCTCGCCATTAACTTCAGCTACTGCTTCGTAAGGACCACCTGCATCAGCTACTGGTAGATCATTTACGCTGTTCACGATAATTGTCACCTCAGTAGGATCTGAGAAGATTCCTCCATCAAAAGCTACATAACTGAAGCTCACTATTCCATACCAGTTAGCCGGTGCACTGTATTCAAAGCTGCCATCCCAGTCGTCTGAATTATAGATTAAGGTACCTACTGTTGGTTCTTCAATCATCAAAGCAGTAAGTGGCTCAGGATATCCATCATCAATATCATTTGCCAGAATTCCTTCAGCAGCAGATACGATCAATACCATGTCTTCATCTACCTCATAATTATCTGGATAAGCAATTGGAGTTGTTCCACTATATGGAGCCACAGATGCTTGAACATTGTCGCTGTCTGTACCACCCTCATTATCAGTGACCAACAATGAAATAGTGTAGTTGCCAAGTGCAAGCTCTATCTGTGGATTCTCACCGTAGGCTTCTCCACCATCCCAGCTCCAGTAATGTTCAATTATTTCACCATCAACATCATAAGAACCGCTTCCATTTAAAGTTATCAGAGCAATACCCTCTGGACCTGCCATAGCATTTATAGGCACACCTGCATCTGCAACTGGAAGATCATTTACTGAGGTTACTTCAATCAAAATATCATCGGTAGCTGTCACGCGATCTACACCGTCATCAACTGCAAAGGTCAATGTCTCATTTCCAAAGTAATTCTCAAGGGCTCCAAAAGTTACCATTGTACCAGTTATTACAGCAGTGATATTTTCATTACCCGTTACGCTTAATGTCAATCCATCTCCATCCACGTCACTGATAAATGGTGCAAAATCTACTATCAGTTCACCATCTTCTGCAAAGCTGTACATCTCAGGCAGATCTATCACCGGAACATCGTTCACTGGTGTAACTACAATATCAAATTCTGAAGTTACTGTTAACGAATCAGTATAACCATCCCAGGCTGTTACTGACATTGGAATAGTACCATTAAAGTTATCAACAGAATTTATCGTTAATACATTATCCAGTAAGCCCCATTCAATGCCATCTCCTGATTCTATATTTATATAGGTTAATTCATCACCTTCATCAAGATCAATGAAATAGCCATCTAAATCAAGTGTAAATGATCCAAAATCCTCAAATACTGTCTGTAAGGGAATTGGAATCAGTACAGTTGGACCATTGTTATTGATCACACCCTGGTTGATCACTCCAACCTCCACAGAGTTAAAAGTGAAATCATAAACTTCTAATGGAGACTGACCACCTGTGAGAGATGTAAATTCCAGGTTGATCAAACTACCTGCACCTTCGATTGGGATATATTCCCTTCCACCGGAACTTACCTGGCTTACGAATTTTATGTTTACTACACCACGTTCAAAAATAACTTCTAATTCACCATCAGGATTTACAATTGTGCCATCAAGTGACCAGCCATCAAGACTCAATTCAGCATCATTATATTCTAACCAGAATTCATAACTGAATACACTCCATAATGGGTCAATATAAGTTGTAAGAACATCAATGTTTACCGATTCACCTGGCTCAGCAACTCCTGAAGTTACTGTAATTTCTGCAATTATTTCCGGTATCTCAGCATCCATTACAGTGATCATCACTTCATCAGTGTCAGTATATTCACCATCAGATACCTCTAAAGTTATCACAAAATCTGTATCTTCATTTACTGCAGGAGCAATGAATGTGGGATTAGGACCGTCAGCGTTCTCAAGGAAAATACCTGCTGGCACTATCCAACTGTATTCCAGACCTGTAGGCTGTTCTTCATTGACCGTGAAAATAAATGGATCATTACCATCTCCCACAGTCATATCAGCTACAAAGTCCAGAGTTTCATCTATATCATAGATCATTCCTGCACTGGCATCATATAATTTGAATGTTAATGTCTCACCACTTGTCACATTGCTGAAAACCTGTGGCATAAAGGCTATATGACCAAATGGCTCTGTATAATCCTGTACACTGTTATCACTCTGCTGGGCGATTCCACGGCATTCGTCTCCTACAAATACTCCAATCATGTCATTTACATCATCACCTGGTACATCATTAAGCATCAGCATTCCCCAGATAAATCCACTATATTCATAATCAGGTGGATTTATCATCCAGTCTGGTACATCTCTGAATACAATGCCATCTGGATCAAATGATCCCGATCCATCTAATTGAACGAAATTACCTTCTTCAACGATCTGATCTTCTCCTGCATCTGCTACCGGAGGATGATTGATATTCAATACTGTAATTATTACTTCATCACTATCTGTATATTCACCATCACTTACGTTTAAGGTAAATACAAATTCCTCGTCTGCAATAACTTCCGGGGCTATAAAGCCTGGTGTTGCACTCATGGGATCGTCTAATTCGATACCATCTGGAACTATCCATTCATAATCCAGATCCTGTCCGTCAGGATCATATGAAGCTGTTCCATCCAGCATAACGGGTTCCAGCTCATATGGGCTTTGATCCATTCCGGCATCAGCAACTGGTGGATGATTTACATCAATCACTTCCACCATACCCTGTATTACATTAAATATCTCGGTTGAATTATAATGGAAATCTACTGCATTGATCTCACTTAATCCTGCATTAACTGCCATAAATTCAAATATTACAAGGTCTCCGATTCCGGACATTACTATTGCATCAGCATAAGCCACTGCAAGCACTCCCGGGGCACTATTATTCACCAGCAGCATCGCATTAGGATTAGGCACATTACCTGCCTCGTATCCTACATATTCGTATGATTCTGCATCATAATTTATATCAAATTCAAAACTGATCACATTCCAGTAATCGTACAATTCTGTTGTGCTTACGCTTATTGTGAAAAGTTCATCCTCTAAAACGGTTGCTGAACCTACTGTGATCTCTGCTTCAAATAATGCCGGTCTTACTATCAATAACACATCATCAGTATCGATAGCTCTTCCCATATTGTCATTTATCGTGAAGGTCAATAATTCTTCACCGTACCAGCTGGGAGAATCAAAGGTTACATTCAATCCTTCTATCAACACATTGATATATTCATTGCCACTTACAGTCAGTTCCAGTACATCTTCATCAAAATCACTGGTAAATTCTGCAAAATCTACTTCAAATGGTACTGCTTCGTCCATTGTAAAGCTGTCTGGCAATTCGATAACTGGATCATCATTAACTGATTCTACATAAACCATGAAGCTGGTATCTATCGTATATTCACCATCACTCACGGCTACACCTACCCAGCTTTCTCCATTCCAGTTCTCTACTGATTGAATTTCTATCATGGCGCTTTGATCAAATACTATTACGATTTCTTCTGGTGTGAAAGTATATTCATAAATTAATTCATCTTCTTCCACATCTCCAAAATATCCTGTTAGATCAAGTTGATATGGCTCAAAATCTTCCATTAGGTAGATATCTACCAGATCTCCTGTCTGATATGGTATATCATTTACTGAAATCACGGTTAAGGCAACCATTACTGGTTCACTATAATCTATTCCATCAAATGCCCTGTATTCAAAGCTGTCATCTCCATTCCAGTTCTCATTTGGCATATATGTAAAGTCTCCATTTGCAGAAAGCGCCAGAGCTCCCCAGCTTACATCTGTGATCAGATCAGCTGTCATTGCTTCCGGATATTCGTCTGGATCAATATCATTATATAGAACATTGCCAGAGATGGAAGTATCTTCTTCACCTTCAAAGCTATCTGCTTCAGCTACAGGGGCCATGTTTTCATAGCCTGATACTGTGACGGTTGCTAGATCAGTTCCAAATCCACCTTCATCATCAGTTACTGTCAGCATTACCTCAAATACACCAGTTGCAAAAACTGCCATTGGCATCTCACCACTGACGCTACCACCTTCCCAGCTCCAATCCCAGGCTACTATTTCACCATCGATGTCGTAAGAACCGCTGCCGTCTAACATTACTTCAGCATTCCCTTCTTCATCTGCCTGACTGTAATAAGGTCCATTAGCCTCGGCTACTGGCTCATCATTTATTGATTCCACATAAACTGTGAAGCTGGTATCTATCGTATATTCACCATCACTCACGGCTACACCTACCCAGCTTTCTCCATTCCAGTTTTCTACTGACTGAATTTCTATCATGGCGCTTTGATCAAATACTAATACGATTTCTTCTGGTGTGAAAGTATATTCATAAATTAATTCATCTTCTTCCACATCTCCAAAATATCCTGTTAGATCAAGTTGATATGGCTCAAAATCTTCCAGCAGGTAGATATCTACCAGATCCCCTGTCTGATATGGCATATCATTTACGGGGATTACGGTTAATGCTACCATTACTGGTTCACTATAATCTATTCCATCAAATGCCCTGTACTCAAAACTGTCATCTCCATTCCAGTTCTCATTAGGCATATATACAAAGTCTCCATTTGCTGAAAGCGCCAGAACTCCCCAGCTTACATCTGTGATCAGATCAGCTGTCATTGCTTCCGGATATTCATCTGGATCTACATCATTATAGAGAACATTGCCAGAGATGGAAGTATCTTCTTCACCTTCAAAACTATCTGCTTCAGCAACAGGTACCATGTTTTCATAGCCTGATACTGTGACAGTTGCTATATCTGTGCCTATTCCACCTTCATTATCAGTTACTGTCAGCATTACTTCAAATACACCAGTAGCAAAAACTGCCATAGGCATCTCACCACTGACGCTACCGCCTTCCCAGCTCCAATCCCAGGCTGCAATTTCACCATCGATGTCGTAAGAACCGCTGCCATCTAACGTTATTTCAGCATTCCCTTCTTCATCTGCCTGTTCATAATATGGTCCGTTTGCCTCGGCGACTGGCTCATCATTTACTGATGATACATATACCATGAAATTACTCATTACTTCATATTCACCATCTGTTACGGTTACTCCCACATAGCTTTCACCATTCCAGTTTTCCAAAGAAGTGATTTCAAAAATGCCATTACCCAGATCAGCAATCTCAATTTCTTCGGCATTAAAATCTACTGCATATTCCAGCACTTCGTTATCAATATCACTGAAATATCCTGCTAAACTAAATTCGTATGGCTCAAAATCTTCTGCCAGATATATATCGTCAGGCTGCATTACCAGCTCTGGGGCATCATTTACAGCTTCCACATATACCATGAAACTGCTTTCTACTTCATATTCACCGTCTGTTACGATTACTCCTACAAGGCTTTCACCATTCCAGTCTGCGATTGGAGTAATTTCAAAGACGCCATTACCCAGATCAGCAATCTCAATCTCTTCAATATTATAATCAACTGCATATTCCAGTACGTCATTATCAACATCATTGAAATATCCGACTAAACTGAATTCGTAGGGCTCAAAATCTTCTGCCAGATTGATATCTTCGGGCTGCATCACCATCTCAGGTGGATCATTTACAGGCATTATTGTAAATGTCACTTCTACCACTTGACTATATGCCGCTCCATCATAAGCCCGATAAGTGAACATGTCTTCGCCATTGAAGTCAGGCTCTAGGCTCCAATAAAGAAAACTCCCGTATTCATCCCAACCCATCAATCCATGCGAAGGAGATGTTACTACTTCCATAGTTAAATATGGTTCAGGATATTCATCAGGATCATAATCATTAACCAGTACATTACCTGTAAATTCGTATGTATCTTCATCTAAGGTGAACATATCAGGCTCGGCAATCGGAGGTATGTTAACATATTCACTTACATTGACAGTTGTTGTCTCTTCATCAACGCCCTGTTCATTATCCATCACAGTTAAAGTAACAATGGTTTCTCCGGCCGGAAATTCCGCCAGTAAGGTTTCTCCTGTTCCATAGCCACCTTCCCAGCTCCATTCCCAGCTCATTATCTCACCATCAATATCATAAGATCCACTGCCATCAAGCTCTATCTCTGCATAACCCTCGGTATTAGCCTGTCCATTGTAGGGTCCGCCGGGCATAGCTACGGGGTTATCGTTAACCGATCCCACAGAAATGATCACATCATCACTGGCTGTAAGTCTTCCCATTGCATCATCGATTGTAAAGGTAAGAACTTCCTCGCCAAACCAGTTCTCGCTGGCTGTGAAGGTTACTATATAACCCTCAATGGACGCTGCCACTTCCGTCCCGCCTTCTACGGTTAATGCTAATACGTCTCCGTCAATATCACCAATGTAGTCCATGAAATCTGCTTCCAGCATCCCATCTTCATCAAAACTTAACATCTCAGGCAAATCAATCGTTGGTGCATCATTCACAGGATTCACAACCAGATGGAATACATCTTCTTGCGGGTACCATTCATCATAAGCGATGACTGTAATATCAAGTTCACCATTCCAGTCCATTATTGATGATAAAGTCAATTCATCATTGGCAATTTCAATTACTACGGCTTCCAGATCATATTCAAGCCAGTAGCCAAGTATATCATTATCTACATCCATGAAATAATCTGATAATGTTAATACTACGGACTCAAAATCCTCATCAAGTTCCATATCAGGAATCTCATTGTAAACATAAGGAGGATCATTCACAGCTTCCACATATACCACGAAACTGCTTTCTACATCATATTCACCATCTGTTACGGTTACTCCCACATAGCTTTCACCATTCCAGTTTGCAATTGGAGTAATTTCATATACGCCATCACCCATATCAGCAATCGCAATTTCTTCTACATTATTATTAACTACATAATCCAGTACTTCATTATCAATATCATTGAAATATCCGACTAAACTGAATTCGTATGGCTCAAAATCTTCTGCCAGATTAATATCTTCCGGCTGCATCACCATCTCAGGTGCATCATTAACCGGCATTACTGTAATTGCTACTTCTGTCTCTGAACTATATGCCATTCCATCATAAGCCCGATAACTGAACATGTCTTCACCATTCCAGTTCGCTGCAGGGGTATATGTGAAGCTGCCATCTCCCAGTAATTCCAATACACCATTGCTTACATCTGCCACTAATTCAGCAGTTAAAGGCTCTGGATATTGATCAGGATCCTGGTCATTTGCAAGCACATTATCCATCAGAACTTCATCTTCAAATACACTATACATATCTGGTTCAGCAATAGGAGGTGTATTACCGAGTTCAGTAACATTCACTATCGTGGTTTCAGTTCCGATTCCACCCTCGTTATCTGTTACTGTTAATTCCACTGGAGTTTCACCTATCGCAAATATGGCTGCAAATGTTTCTCCTTCACCTGAACCACCTTCCCAGTTCCAGACCCAGGATACTATCTCACCATCAATATCATATGATCCACTGCCATCAAGCATGATCGCTGCAAATCCCTCTGCATCCGCCTCGGCTCCATAAGGACCGCCTGGCATTGCTATTGGATCATCATTAACTGAAGTTACCTCGACAATGACCATATCTTCTGCCATCAGTCTGCCTTCCGGTAAATCATAAACAGCAAAATTAATTTCTTCACTGCCATTCCAGTTTTCTATTGCACTAAAAGTCACCATTAAATCGGTTATTTCCACAATTACGTTTTCATTACCGTCAAATGTCAATAACAGTGCATCTTCTTCCACATCTTCAATATAAACACTAAAATCTTCTTCCAGCATACCATCTTCAGCAAAACTTAACATTTCCGGAAGATCTATTTCTGGTGCATCATTCACAGGAAGTACTGTAATTTGGAATGTGAAATCTGCCTGATCACCCATATTGTCTTCCACATACACGGTTACATCAATTTGACCATTCCAGTCTAAAACTGAGGTTATAGATAATTCAACCTCAATGATTTCAATATTGACAGTTCCTTCTTCCCATACTGCCCAGTAGTTATTCAAATCTCCATCAGGGTCAGTAAAATAATCAGAAAGAATCAATGTCTCAGATTCAAAATCCTCTTCCATTTCCATATCATCTATCATATTATATAAGTAAGGTGCATCATTTACGCTAATCACCAGTACTTCAAATGTGTCTGTGATTATTGCCCTATCCATATTATCGGAAGCTGTAATTGTCACCTCTGCCAATCCATACCAGTTTTCTACACTGCCCAGATACATCATGTTATCTGCTATAGTAACCATGATCTCTTCTGCATTATATTCTGCCGAAAATGTTAATACATTATCATCATCTGCAAAATATTCATTCAAATCAAATGATGTTTCTTCGAAATCTTCGTAATATTCCAAATCTACTAATTCCATGATCAAATAAGGTTCATCATTCACAGCATTGACCAGAATCTCAAATGTATCTGCGATTATATCTCTACCAACATTATCTGAAGCCGTTACTGTAACTGTTGCTGTTCCTGACCAGTTCTCTACACTATAAAGATACATCTGGTTGTCTGTAAATGAAATCATAATTTCTGCAGCATTATAATCTGCCGTATAGGTTAATACATCTTCATCTACATCACCAAAATATTCACTCAGATCAAGCCATGTCTCTTCAAAATCTTCATCAAATTCCAGATCTGGAAGTTCCATGATCAGATATGGTGCATCATTTACAGGGTTCACTACTAATTGGAACATATCGCTTGCTGTCTCACGGCCTGCGTTATCAGTTATTGTGATCTCCACATCACAAGTTACATAATAATCTGCTGCAGGAGTTATATATGCGATAAGTCCATAATATGCTAATTCCCATTCGCCATTATCATATACTGAGAGATCGGAAATTTCCAGCACGTCTCCGTCAATATCACTCACGAAAGGAGTAATATCAAGCACCAGACTGCCATCTTCATCAATTTCCTGCATCTCAGGTAAGTCAATTACCGGAGCATCATTTACTGGTAATACCACGATATCTACATTTACTTCTGCAACTTCTCTGCCTTGCTGATCTGAAACTCCGATGATTATTGCATCGGTTCCATTCCAGTTAGCAGCAGCACTAAAGGTTATTACAAATCCTTCAATATCACCTGTTATATCATCCAATCCATCCAGATACATTACTAATTCATCTTCATCTACATCACTGATATAGCTGGAAAAATCTACCATTATATCTTCATCTTCATCAAAGCCTATCTCTGGCTCTGCATAGGTAAATACTGGAGGATCGTTCACTGGATTCACTATCACTTCCACATCATCACTAGCTATAAGTCTTGCCTCATTGTCGTCAACTGTGAATGTCATAATCTCTGAACCGTACCAATTCTCAGATGCTGAGAATATTACAGCTCCACCCGTTATTTCTACATTAATATTAACATTACCTTCCACGGTCAATGTGAGATCATTCAAATCCGGATCCCAGATATAACCTTCAGCAGCAAAATCTACTCCCAGGCTGCCATCTTCATCAAACGTAAAGTTTGGTGGTAATTCTATCACTGGTGCTTCGTTGCCATTCTGAACTGTGATCACAACTTCATCAGCTTCACTCCAGGCTTCTCCATCACTAACTATCAAAGAGAAGGTATAAGGAGTTTCTTCGTCAATTTCGGGAGCTGTAAATGTTGGTATTGCTGATGTTACATCATTCAATTCAATACCATCAGGTGCCGTCCAAACAAAATCCAGATCAGGGATAAATATGGTGGTCACGGTAAATATAAAGGGATCAAATCCATTACCAATTGTCATATTTGCCACAAAATCCACTGTTCCTTCCACATCATAGATCATATCTGCGCTGGCATCGTAATATTTAAATGTTAATGTCTCACCTGCTGTTACATTGCTGTACACCATTGGCATAAAGGCTACATGACCAAATGGCAAAGCTGTGTAATCCTGTACGGAACCGTCACTTTGTTGTGCTATTCCTCGGCATTCTTCACCAAAAAATACACCAATCATATCATTTACATCTACTGATAAAGTACCATCTACGTTTACTACTCCCCAGATTGTTCCACTATATTCAAAATCTGGTGGATTAATACTCCAATCAGGTACATCTCTGCTTTCGATAGGAGCATCAGGATCGTAAGACGCTGTTCCATCCAATTGAACCAGGTCTCCTTCAATCACCATCTGATCTTCACCAGCATCAGCTATTGGAGCAATATTACCATTCTCTACAGTAATAACTACTTCATCGGCATCACTCCAGGCTTCTCCATCACTAACAATTAAAGATATAGTATAAAGAGTAGTTTCTGTCACATCAGGCGCGGTGAATGTTGGTTGAACCGCAGTGGGATCACTCAATATCACTCCATCAGGTGCTGTCCAGAGAAAATCAAGATCTGAAGTTACCACAGTTGATACCTCAAATATATAAGGAGCAAAACCTCCACCTACTACCATGTCAGCAGTAAAAGCTAAATCTCCTATTACGTCATATTCCATATCTGCACTGGCATCATAATATTTAAATGTTAAGGTCTCTCCTGCCGTTACATTACTATATACCTGTGGCATAAAGGCTATATAGCCAAAAGGCACTGGATCAAAATTCTGAACGCTATTATCACTCTGCTGAGCTAATCCACGGCATTCATCACCTACAAATACTGCTACCAGATCATTTACATCATCTGCTGAAACCCCGTCTACCAGGACTTGACCCCAGATAAATCCATTATATTCATAAGCAGCTGGATTTACGCTCCAGTCTGGTATTTCTCTACTTTCCTCTCCATCAGGATCATAAGATGCACTTCCATCTAACTGAACAAGATCACCTTCAATCACCATCTGGTCTTCTCCAGCATCTGCTACGGGTGGTAAATTTCCTCCACTTGCTTCCAGCAATACCTGCGTATTTCCCTGGAATACATACAATCCTGTCCAAGTAGGAATTGGGGTTGAAATTATCTCTGTCAACTCGACTTCAGCACTTGCATCCCAAATTCTGTAGATAACTGGATGTCCTATTACATATCCGTCAACTATGGTTGGTGTCATATAACTATCCCAGGAAGCTGACACTACATAAGGTGCTGCTCCTGCAACCGTGGTAACTCCCACGCATATTTCATCATCATTCCCATCCACATCAAAGACTGCTACTTCATCTCCTGCTTCTAATGCTGTTCCATTTATTGTTGCTGTTAATACACTTATATTATGCGGGTATAATGGATCCCCTGCCCAGACTGTCTCAAAATGAGGTTCTGGAGGTGGTGTTGCACTTACCTCAAATATATAAGGATCAAAGCCCCCGCCTACTACCATGTCAGCAGTAAAGGCTAAATCTCCTATTACGTCATATTCCATATCTGCACTGGCATCATAATATTTAAATGTTAAGGTCTCTCCTGCCGTTACATTACTATATACCTGTGGCATAAAAGCAATATAACCAAAAGGCACTGGATCGAAATTCTGAACGCTATTATCACTCTGCTGAGCTAATCCACGGCATTCATCACCTACAAATACTGCTACCAGGTCATTTACATCATCTGCTGAAACCCCGTCTACCAGGACTTGACCCCAAATAAACCCATTATATTCATAAGCAGCAGGATTTACACTCCACGCTGGAACGTCCCGTAATTGACGGTTTTGACTTAATGTTTCCACAGAATTGTTATCTAAATTTTCTGCTGACATTGCTGGAGGTTCAGGATAATTTAAGAGTTCTGGTGCATTCATCTGAAGCATATAACCACCCAAAGGATTAAGCGTTGTCAAACTACCATACCAGCCCATACCCGTATAATATATCGCACTCTGGGTTTGACTTTTGATGTTGGAACCATTCACTACTGTCTCCAGTGCATAATTAATATCCTCTGCCTGTTGTGGTGCATAGGATATCCAGTTCCAGCCACTTGTTAAACTATATGTGGTCGCTGCCAGATCTACTGGAATTCCCGTATATGTTAATGTAGTGCTGTTTTCTACTTCAATTTTATAAAATGTTAAATTATTAATTGATGTGAGGCTGCCATACCAGCCCATTCCTGCATAATAAATTGCACTCTGGGTCTGGCTTTTAATATTGGAAGCATCCTCACCAATTGAAGCCAAAACCCCGTTGGCTGTCATGTCTTCACCGGCTACATTCAAAGAAAACCAGTTCCAGCCAGGTACCATATCTTTATTTACTTCTATTTCCTGTGGTCCACCCATAAAATAAACTGTACCGGATTCCAGATTTAATAAATTAGTTGAATTATATCTGAAATAATCCAGACTAACAATTGACTCTCCCTCTTCACCTGCTGGTTCAAATTCCAAAGTACATAGAGAACCAACACCGGTAATCGGCATCACATTCGCATAAGCTACTACTACTACGCCAGGTCCCGTTTCATTTGCGATCAAATTTCCCGGATTTGGCACGTCGCCTAATGCATAATTCCCTGTAAATGTCATCATTTCGGGGTCATATATCAGCTCAAACTGGAAGGATATACCACCCATCTCTGTGGTTAGTTCACTGGTTAGAATTGCCAGATCAAAGTTCTCTACCAAGCCTGCTACTGGTGAATCAACACTGACGATTACATCTGAAAATGGATTAGGTACCAATACTGTTACGTTACCGTCAATTTGATTTTCATCCAAAAGGAATGTTGAGTTATACTTGAAATCATAAATGTCTAAGCTTGTTACACCTTCTCCGATGGCAATAAATTCTATTATTACAAGAGTTCCTGTTCCCGAGATATTCAAATAGTTTGCATATGCTGTACGTAATATCCCTGGCTCATATTCATTGGCTATCAGGTTTGCAGGTAATGGCATCTCTCCCAGTGCCACGCCCTCATACTGAATCAAACTTTCGTCAAATGCCAGATCAAACTGGAATGCTATCACATCCCATTCATCTAATACTTCTGTCGTGCTTACTTCAATCCATAATGTGTCGCCCTCTTCTACCATTGCATCTGATACTGTTATTATGGTATTCTCGAATTGACCATAAATAAACATTATTGCTAATAAAAGAAAACTAAAAACTATAACTCGCTTCATGTATCCCTCCTGTTAAATTATTATTTTTTTAAGGCTTTCCCTTTTTTTAACAGCACCCTCATGCTGCTAAAAAAAGAAAAAACACCGGGGCGGTTAACCGCCCCGGCATTTATTATGCTTTATTTAAGCATTATCATCTTGTGGGTTTCATTTAGTTCGCCTATCTTCACTTTGTAGAAATATATTCCTGAAGATACTAGACGATTGCTCTTGTCTTTACCACTCCATACGAAGTCGTGAATTCCACTTGCTACCGTCTCATTTACAAGGCTGTTCACTAACTGACCCTTTACATTATAAATACTAACCGTCACTGGTGTGTTATTATTTGCCACTGACAGCGAGATTGTTATACCATTTCCTCTGCTTAAGTTTGGATTATACGGATTAGGATAGTTTTTCAATACTGCATTTACTACTGGAGCTACTTCCAAATCCTCTACATTATATGTATTCTCACTACTGATACCATTTACTGTCATGGTCATTGTAAATTCACCACTTTCAGCAATTTTCTCATATGGAATACGCAGGAATTCACCACTGATCGCTTCAGCACTTGCCAATGCGATTGCATTGCCATTAACTGCATGAAGATATTCGGTCACTGGTGCCTGGAAACTGATTAATTCAGTTTCTGTCATCACGCTGAATCCATAAAGATCGCCTGTTGTGCTAAATACAAGTTCGCCATTTTCTACTGTCATGCTTACATCAGCTACTGGTGAATCTATTCTGGCTTCTATTGGGAAGATATCGATCATACCAACAGCGTACTGAAGGATAAGAGCGGCATCATAGGCTTCAGGAGATCCATTGCCATCAACGTCACCTGCAATTAATTCCCAGGTCCATGGTAAGGGAGCGCCCACTGGATCCATGCCAACCGTGAACTGAAGTACGTTAGCTGCATCAAAGGCATCTACTACTTCGTCACCGGTTACATCTCCATACATGTAAGCTGCACCTACTGTCATGGTAACTGGAACTATGATCTCTGTATTATAAAGATCATTACTGGTGATCATGATCTCACCCATCATTACGTCGCCATCCATAAGTCCGGCGGCATCAAAGTTCAGGGTGTGCATGTCTGCACCAGCACCTACTGCTACTATTCCATCAACCATCATGTCACCACCAAAAGTTACCCATGGGTTGATTGGAACAGTATAGTCTATTGTCAGAGATGGTGGATTTGCTTCATTCCAGCCATCAATGTTTATCCAATATGAAATTGAATTATCACGTGATGTCATACCACAGGCAAACCAGTCCTGAGCTAAAGCAGCTTCCAGATCAGCAATTACTGTTGTACCAAGAGTATATGTGTGCCAGCCGGTTGCAAAAGTGTAGGCTTCATTATTGTATGAATATGCAACTCCTGTACCTTCTCCGGCAATTATATGTGCACTCAAGGTTGCTGCATCAGTTGTCAGTGGATCAAGGGTACATGGTGTGATTGACCACCAGCAATAATAAGCGTCATTTACATATACATTGCAATCAACACTATTTATAACTGCTCCATCTGGAATTCCAGAAACATCAAACATAGCCCAGCCATCTTCTAAGTTGACTCCATTGATCATGCTGGTTGATGTAAAGCTGGTTCCATCAGTTGAGCCTGTCCAGTAATCTGCACTTTGAGGATAAGCTTCTACTACTGACCGACCCTCATAATACATGATCTCTGCATCATATTCCAGATCCAGATCTCCCAGATTACCAATATTCAAAGTATATTCTGCCAACCCGTCAACTGGTACCATTACGTCAAATTCCAGAGGATCAACTGTGATCTCTGCTGTTGGAATACTACCTGTTATTGTAAGATCAGCAGCTACTGCTGCCATTGCTGCACCATCAGTGAATACTATGTCAGCAAAGTAAGTAAGTCCAGGAAGTTCAATAGCATTAAAGGTGGCTGTGATATTGATACTTTCGCCTGGTGCTAATGTTCCACTAGTCGGTACAATATCTAACCAGGTTGATGCCGGACTTAATTCATAAATTGCCACTGTATAAGTAGTCTGATTAAGTGTACCAATTACAAAGGTTCCAGGAATGAGATCTGCTGAGGTGAACATTCCACCAGCTAAATCACCAGCTGCACCTACATCTAAAAGTACATCATGCGTAACACCGGTTTCAGCACCTGTTGCGATATTGTACTGTGAGATCACGCAGCCACTTCCTGCCTGGCTGAATCCATATACGTATGGTCCGCCATCTGTATAATTATCATAAGCTAAGCCATAAAGACTATTTAATGTTAATGAGCATGGGAAACTATCCAAAATACTTCCATCACGGCCTACTAAGGTGATATCTGTACTCCAGTTATTTACCCAGAATCCATCACTTTCATCATCATAAGCAATTGCACGAACTGCCATAGGTGATGTGATTGTTGATACCAATGTCTGGGTTTCAAAATCCATCTGCCATAAAGCGGTTCCGGCTGCTCCACCATAGAAATATTCTCCATCATAGGCCAGATCTCTTAAGCCTGAAACGCCTGGAATTGCGAAACTTTCGATGAAGTTGCCATCAATGTCAAACTTATTGATAACATCAAGATTCCACACTGCTGTGTAGTAATAGGTTCCGTCAAATTCAATACCAGCCTGACTAACTACGTCAGTTGTGAATGTATCCAGAAGATCCCACATGTCACGGGAAGCTGGAACGTCAAACATCATAAGATCAGAATTCATATCAGCACCATTATTTGTCTTTCCTGCTGGACGTGGTTTCATCTCTGGAACGCTGAAGCGAACTACATTATTAACTGATCCTGCCCAATAGAAGTTTGCATCTCCATCATTAGACAATAAAATATTATGATCTGAGGTTAAGCCATAATCAAGGGTCTCACTTATTACAGTTGGATCAACTGATACGTCAACCATTCCAACCTCTACTATTACATGATTAGTTTCTGGTGATTCACCTTCATCATATACTGCAGTTACATAATATTCATATATGCCTGCAGCCAGTCCCAGATCATCATAGGTTGTCTCTGACAATGTTGCTATCACAACGTCATCTCTATATACATTATATGATCCGGTAAATGGACGAGCTACCTCGCCATATCCGGCTGTTGCGAATTCTACTCTGTTATCTACCTGAATTGCTTCTGGATGCCATGGCTGTGGACGTGCTAATACCTGGTTTCTTCCAGGTTCTCCAGCGATTCCACCCCAGATATTCCAGTTGTAATCCAGACCATAGGATATACTCATTGAATCCCAGTTTAAACCGTCTAAACTGATCATATCTCCAAAACCAGCTACAGCAGGACCACCATCACAACCAGAGGTAAATTCTGCTCCAGATACTGAGGTTGTTTCGTATCCTATCCATAATTCCTGACTTGCGTCAATTGTTACTGGTGTATTCAATACAAAGTTATTCCAGTCAAGTCCTACTGGAGTTACTGTCTGCTGAACCAGTACATTAGCTGCATTTTCCCCAGTCCATACATATAAAGTCATTGCTGTTGGCAGATCGTTGATATATACTGTAACGTTATCCATTACTAAACCATTAAATGGTGCCAGTTCTGTTGGTGTGAATCTGACTGCTACGCTGAATGTTCCGCCACCGGTTAATCCAATAGCATCAAAATTAGTCATATCATCCCAATGCAGCATATCTGTTGGTGGAACATATGGTTCTGTCCATGCCAGTCCTACATCATATCCGTCAACTGTTGCTACCAGGTTAGTTGGCTCTGCCATAATGATATCAAGAGCAAAAT
Source organism: Candidatus Stygibacter australis (assembly GCA_030765845.1). NCBI lineage: Bacteria > Pseudomonadati > Candidatus Cloacimonadota > Cloacimonadia (SeqCode) > Cloacimonadales (SeqCode) > Candidatus Stygibacter > Candidatus Stygibacter australis. Next base: position 37,276 of record JAVCDJ010000037.1, on the reverse strand, counting down.
CCTGAGTTGCTACTACATCTTCTGCAATTACTACATCCAGTGCTTCCTGTCCTGTATAGCCAGCTACATCACATGTAACTATATATGTACCTACCAGAACATCTGGTATATTGTAATATCCTGTAGCATCTGACATTCCAGAATATCCACCACACATAATAGTGGCTCCGTCAATTGGATTGCCTGTAAAGTTGTCGGTTACTATTCCTTCCAGTCCACCAAATAATATTGGTCCTAAGATGAATGGGAATTCACCTTCATATCCATAATCTCCACCTAACCATTCTACAAGTACCACGCCTTCTTTACTGACGATACCTGATGTACCACCATCTCCATAACTGTCATGTACATATACTATATAACTGCCATCAGGAAGATCTTCTGATACGGTCATTGTCATATTATTGCCTGGGAATGTCCAATCAGCTGCCCAAACAAGTTCACTATTCGCTACATCCCACACGTTCCATGTGCATTCGTATCCCCAGGAATCGCTTGTAAGCTCAAATACTACACCTGTAATTGGATCAAGTGCAAAATCGACTGTAGTTGTCTGATCTTCAAGCACTTCCACTCCTGTAGCTCCATCAGGATTATAACCAGTTAAGGAAACTGCTATATCATAAAATCCTAACTCCAGAGTTAACATATAATATCCCATATCATCTGTCATCAGGGTTGTACCGTCTATTGTCACATTTGCTCCGACTATTGGTTCGCCGGTTACAAGGTCTGTCACTGTTCCATCAATGCTTCCCATTGGTGGAGGTGGCAATATATCAAAATGAGATTCAAAATATCTATATCCGGCAACAAATGAATATCCTTCATTACAGATATAATAGGTTCCTGGTTGAACTAAGAAGCCATTACCATCATTGATCCATGAAGCCATAGTGCTACCTGAACCCCAACTGCTGCAGCCATCATCATCATAGGCAATACGTGTATATGCACTGTCATATAAGTGCATATATGTATCAAATTCTGATCCGCAACTGTGAAGATCCATAATAGATGGTTCTGTAACTGTGAACTCGTAGAAAATATCCTGTCCTGCACGTGAGCCTTCTAAACCAGCTCCTGTACTGTAATCTGTATAAAGAGAAATATCTCCTGACATGAAATATGGGAAAGCATCAATTACGATGGGATCCAAAATCGTGTCACCAGTATCTGTAAATACTTCCAGAGCAAAGTCAACTGTAGTAGTCTGATTTTCCAGAATCTCTACACCCATCTCAGTTGCTCCATAATATCCATCAGCCATTACTGATACATCATATAAACCGCTTTCCAGACCTGCGAACATGTAATATCCATTTATATCTGTTATTTCGCTAAATCCACCAGCAGTTACTACAGCACCTTCAATTGCTGCTCCGCCATCAAGTGCTGTCACTGTTCCATCCAGACTTCCAAATGTTGGTGGTTCATTAGCTGTTATTGCAATATCAAAGGGAGTAAAATATGGTGCTGGCCAGGTTGATACTACTATATAATAAGTCTCACCCATTGGTAAGATCACGTCTTCTAACATGGGGTTACCTGCAGAAGCCCCAGCCTGAGCTACGCATACTGCTGTTGGATCATCTACAAATCCCTGGATTACAAAAAGTCCTGTATAGGTATCTGTATTTGTTAATGCAATATCTACCGACATATTTTCTTCTGGTGTATAAGCAAATACAAAATCATCACCACCCATGTAATAGCTTGCACAAGCCATGGTGCTGGTATAATCATTTCCAAATCCTTCTGTGGTCATTCCTGTCTCAACAAAAGGTAAGGCATCTATCACATAAGGATCTGCACAGCTTGTTCCCGCTGTCTCAAATACTTCCAGAGCAAAATCTACTGTAGTTGTCTGATCGAATATTACTTCTACGCCTGAAACGGTACTATTGAAATATCCGTATGCTGATGCTATTGCATCATAGGTACCCTCAACCATTACTTCGACTTCATAAAATCCCGTAGCATCTGTTGTCCCTGAAAAATTACCGACTAATACAGTAGCACCCTCGATGGGAGCATTGGTATCGAAATCAACAACTTCTCCAGATACAAATCCACTCGGCATAACTGCATCATTATTAAGAATGATATTAGCTATGTATGGCTGAACACCTGCTGCTCTCATTACTTCCTTGTCTGTAGGATGAGCTTCTTCTATAGGATTAGGATCATCTCTGTAAGTCCCGGTAGGAGGATTAGCAGGATCAGGATTATTTGAATCACTGCAGAAATAAATTGAACGGTTCAGGGTTGTTGTAGATCCATAAAACTCGTCCAATGAACTGTGATAACCCGGGGTATTAGCATCTAATGCTATTACCAGATTATCTGTTCCATTATAGGCAAAAATGTTCTGAAGCTCTATTGTTACCCAGTGATCAAAATCCATTACTGAAAATCCACCAGTCCAGACTTCTGTCAGTTCTGTTAGTGGCATCCAGCTCGGATATACACCAAACTCATCAAGAGTTGTGTGTCCCATATAAATTGTACAGTCTTCTACCCAGGCACTGTTTCCATTAAAATGCCAGGCTACATTCTCGATGTCAACTGCTCCACCTATTTCATCTGCGGTATAAATTACCTGTGAATAGGTGTAACCATAATAAGGTTCCATTGGAAGATAGGTACCTGTTTCCATGCCTTCTCCAATTGGAATCGGGTCTGCTATTAGTAATCCTACGCAAACCAGTAATACTGCAATAATCAACTTTTTCATAAAGTCTCTCCTTTGAAATTGAAAATTAACTTTTTCATTTTTTTTGGGTCTTCTTTAGAAGCAGAAGGGTACTCCTCCCGCTCCAACTTCATTGCGATAGTGGCGATTAAACTTTTTCTTACTCTTTGCCTGACTTCTATTCCTAAAATGTTTCTCATTATCAATTTTCTTCCACTTGGCTCCTCATATTTTTTTCCTTACTTCCATTACTTTCCCATTCTTAGAACTCTTATTATTCCCTCTTACCTTTTTTCCATTTTTTAAAAAAACTGTCAAATAATTATTATTCATTATTTCCAGACTAACCCATATCCTCTCTACATCGATAATTCGCTATCTTCATTGATTACACTCCCTTCCAAAATTACACGCCATTTATCACTCCTTATAGCCAATCTCATAACTACCACAATAACATTACCTTACAAATTAATTCTCTGCTCCCTGCACAGAATATACTGCTCTCACTATTATTTTGATATTTTTCTCCCATTTGATTAAAATTACGACCCCTCACAGGTCAAAAATCATACTACTCATTCTGGTTTAATTGCTATATATCTCTCTCTTCTCTCTAATTGATCTCTTTACTCTACTCTACCAAATTAAATATCTGCTCAATTATTTGTCAATAACTTTCCCTTTTATGGTCAATCTTTTGCTGCTCTGGGTAGGACAATTCGTGATCACGGTCACATATCTGATAAAATCTCCTACTGCCCGTTCAAGATTGATCTTAAATGACAATTTCCCCTCTCCTCCCGCAGGAACACTCTCATCATAACTCAATATCTCCACAAAGCTTGACAACCGAATATCTCTGATGATCAGATCGCTCTTGCCCCGATTACTGAAAGAAAATTCGCAGATTATATCTTCAGTGTAACTGGCTTCCCCAAAATTATATGTTGTCTGCTTGAATCTCAAACCCGGTGCTACTGACTTCTGTTCATTGGTCCAGGCACCAAAATCCTCTTTTTGTGACCAAGTGATCTGAAGATTACCAAGTGTCTTCTGGGGATTATTGTCATCACAGAACTTCACCCGCGCCCGGCTGAAACCATATTTACCCGTTTTATCTCCCCATATTTTACTATGAATAAAGGTGGTTTCCCCCACCCCTAATTCCGGCTGGTCAATTATTATTTCCATATTTGGGGGGATCTCATCTTCTTCTAACTTCAATGACATCTCGGCTGGTCCATCATTTTTGATCATTAGCGAATCCAGTTTCGTTTCCGTATCCAAAATCTCGCTAAAATTGAATTCCGCCCGGGTTATCTGTAAATCTCCAACCCGCTTACGCAAATTCGTAGGATCGGGGATTATATATCCCTTGATCCGCAACACCGCTTCCCGGGGATTACCATTTGTGGTTACCCGCACTGATTTATGAAATACTTTGCTCCGATTCTTCGGATCAAATTCTATCATCACAAATCCCTTCTCTCCGGGTAAAACATCTCCAGTTGACCAACTGGGTGTTGTGCAGCCTCAGCCGGCATGAACGTCTATCAGCAGCAATGGCTCATCCCCGGTATTGGTAAATTCAAAACTGTATTTCACCGGTCCATCTTTCTCATAGATCTCACCAAAATCATATTCCCGTAATGCCGGAGCAAATTTAGCCTCTGCAAAAATAAATACCACACTTATCAACATTATCACGATCAAAATTAATTTACTCATTTATAAAACTCCTATCTTCTCACTTCTCCCGTCTCCCGTCTCCCGTCTCCCGTCTCACGTCTCACGACTCACGACTCACGACTCACATCTTCAACATCTTCACAAAATCCGCAAATGATGTGCCTCGATAATGAAGCCGGTGACGCGGATCAAATGAACTGCCATCCAGATAACGTAATTCCAGATGCAGATGCGATGCCTTGCCCGAGCGCACCAGATTCCCAGTTACTCCTGTTAATCCCAAAACTGTATCTCCATGTACTTCATCTCCTATATCCACATTCACCTTATTCAAATGAACATAGGTCGAGATCAATCCCTCAGGATATAATACCTTCACTATCTTGCCATATTCCACCTGAATACTGTCCAGTTCACCTTTCTCATTCTCACCCTCTACCCATTCCAGATGGTTGGGATTATGACTCACGTCAATCACTACCCCATAATCTCCCAGGGGATAAACCTCGGTGTTTTCCGGAACAAATAAATCGATACCTTCATGTATTCTCTTGATACCTTTGCCTGAACGCGGACACCCATAATGATCCTGATTCCGATTATGTACATATTCATTGATCAGATTTTGAAAACTCCTGTTATCTCCCCGGATACCATCCCAGAAAGGTGATTTATATTTTGTAAAATTATCTACAAATGAAGGCGTGACGAACAGCTCGTTCTCTTCCAGCTTCAGGGGATGATATACTACCAGAGAATCTCCACTGTAGGATAGTATCATTATCTTGCTTAAAGTGTCTTCCAGCCGTCCTATCCGCAATTGATCAAACAAAATTATCCCGGCCAGTATTATTATAAGCAGTATCACCAGTATCACAGATCTACTTCCCATCTTGCCTCCAGCATGCAAATTTTATTCATCTGAAATTTCTGGCAATCCTTTTTTCCTGACAAGTTTATTTTCTGCTGCCGAGGTTATCATTCTCTATTTTTCTCTATTTCTCACCTTTCATTTCATCCGCCTGATACACTTTTGAAAAACCCGGTGTTTTCCCTCCCGGAAACATGTCTATCAATCTCTGTAAATTGGTTTTACTTACCAGATTTAACATTTTTAACGTTTACCCCCAAATAATATCTTAATTATGCAATTTAATCTTATTTTAACTTGAATATTATGTAAACTTGCCATATCACTGCATATCCTACTATTTATCATATCTTTAGCTATCTTCCCTGTCTTAAGGTGGCCGGGAAGTGGAACAACAAAGCACATAGTGACATTTTTTTGTTAGATTGTGCTTTGTTGTTACGCCTGTTTGGTTCTTGACAGGCTGTTTTTGGGAGAGTGTTTCAGGAAATATATATTGAAATTTCTACCTCATCTAAGTTCTGAAATCAGGGGTATAGTACCTATAGGTTGTATAGGACTTACGGGTTATTCAGGGCTTATATAGGTTGAAGATGAATTAATATCATCATTAAACCCTTGACAGTAAAACAGGTTAATAAAATTTTTGCTGTCTCGAAAGTTATATAAAGGAGTCGAAATGAAAACATTGATACCAAAAGCGGATCAAATCCAGCAAGATTGGTACATAGTTGATGCGACTGACCAGGTATTGGGTCGTCTTGCCACGCGAGTGGCAAGTGTGATACGAGGCAAGAACAAGCCTTATTTTGCGCCCAATCTGGATACTGGGGATTTTGTGATCGTGATCAACGCAGAAAAGGTTCGTCTTACTGGCAATAAAGAATTGCAGAAGACTTACCAGCGTTACAGCGGTTACCCGGATGGGTTAAAAACTATATCCTACAAGCGGATGATGGCAGAGAAGCCGGAAGAGATCATTCGTCATGCAGTGAAAGGTATGTTACCCAAGAATATCCTCGGCAGACAGTTGTTTCAGAAGCTAAAAGTTTATGCTGGTGAAAATCACCCACATCAGGCACAGAAGCCTGAATCACTTACACTTGATTAGGAGGAAATTTAATGCAGTATTTTGATGCAATTGGTCGCAGGAAGAATGCAGTTGCCCGGGTAAGACTTACCCCAGGGACAGGCAAGCGTACCGCAAACGGCAGAACTATGAAGAATTATCTTTCACGCGAAACTTTGGAAATGGTTGTAGAACAGCCACTTAATATCGTAAGCCTTTCTGATAAGGTAGATATTAAGGTCAATGTTCGCGGTGGTGGACTTTCCGGTCAAGCCGGAGCAATCCGACACGGTATTTCACGTGCTTTGTTAAAGTACGATGAAGAATTACGCGGTACCCTGAAAAAAGGTGGATTCCTTACTCGTGACCCTCGTATGGTTGAACGCAAGAAACCCGGTCAGCCTAAAGCACGTAAAAGATTCCAGTTCTCAAAACGTTAAACAGCCATGATGGCAACTCAAACAGACCTGTTCACGGCAAAGCGGTGTTCACCGGATGGTGGATTGTATTGCCCGAGGCCTGTGGTATTATAACCGTATTAAGGAGATAGTATGTCAGTTGTAACTATGAAGCAACTTCTCGAAAGCGGGGTTCACTTTGGTCATCAGACCTATAAATGGAATCCCAAGATGGATAAGTATATCTTTATTAAAAGAAATGGTATCCATATTCTTGACCTTAAACAAACATTGGACGCTGTGAATGAAGCTTTTATGTTCATTCGTGAGACAGTCACCAATGGTCAAAGTGTTCTTTTTGTCGGCACAAAGAAGCAGGCAAAAGACGCGATAAGAAATGCAGCTAAAAAATCAGCATCTTTCTTTGTGGCAAACCGCTGGTATGGTGGAATGCTCACAAATATGAAAACTATCCGCAGAAGGATTGAAAAGCTGGATTATTATGAACAGATCGTCGAAGATGGCACTATCAGTCAGTTCACTAAGCTTGAACATAACAAACTCGGCAAAGAATTTGTAAAGATCAACAATGCTCTGGGCGGTATCCGTGCTATGGATGTACTTCCAGGAGCCGTGTTTATAGTTGATATTATGAAAGAAAGTATCGCTATCAATGAAGCCCGTAAACTTGGTATCCCAATCGTGGCAATGGTTGACACAAACTGCGACCCCGATCTCGTAGATTATGTGATCCCTGCTAATGATGATGCTATCAGGGCAATTGATTTGATCAGTGATATTATGGCAAATGCAATTATTGAAGGACGTGGTATTCTTACAGAAGGTGCCAGTGATCCCGATGCCGATGCAAAAGCCAAAACTGAGCAGACAGAAACCGAAGCTGACGTAGAAAAAGAAAATAACGAACCTGAAGGTTCTTAGAAAATATTTTAACGGGACTGGAAGATCAGTTTTTCAGTCCCCTTTATCTGATTTTATATTACAGAATAGATTTGAAAGGAGTTTAATAATGAATATATCTGCAAAAGATGTAATGGAATTAAGAAAAACCACTGGAGCCGGCATGATGGATTGTAAAAAGGCGCTCCAGGAAACTAATGGCGATCGTGTAGCTGCTGTGAAATATCTGCGAGAAAAAGGTATCAGCAAAGCCGCCCAAAAAGCCGAAAGAACAACCCGTGAGGGTCTTATATATTCATATATTCATGCCAATGGTAAACTTGGTGTTTTACTGGAAATGAATTGCGAAACTGACTTTGTAGCCCGTAATGAAATATTTGTGGAATTGTGTAAGAATATAGCTATGCATATTGCTGCAACTAATCCTCTGGCAATTGATGAATCCGGACTCGATCAATCCAAAATCGATGAGGAATCAGAGATTTATCGCAATAAGGCTCTTAATGATGGCAAACCGGAAAAAATCGTTGATCGTATTGTGGAAGGTCAGATTAATAAATACAAAAAGACCAATTGCCTGCTCAGCCAGGAATTTGTAAAAGACCCTGATAGAACTGTTCAGGACATTATTACTGACGCCATTGTGACGTTGGGTGAAAATATCCAGATAAGCAGATTTGTCAGATTCTCACTCGGTGCTTGATCATGTCAGTCTTTAAACCTGGTAGCGTAATACTTAAACTCTCCGGTGAAATACTTGCCGGTAAGCGTGGTTTCGGCTTTGATTATAATATTGTTGAGCAACTCGCTGAGGGTATCATCTCTGTTCGAAACCAGGGTTTCCGGATTGGTGTTGTGATTGGTGGCGGTAATATTTTCAGGGGTTCATCCTCTCTTGGTGATAAAATCACCCGCTCTACCGCTGATAATATTGGCATGCTGTCAACTATTCAAAATACGCTTCTGATGGCGGATATATTAAATACAAAGAACCACCGGGCTGAAATATTCTCGGCTGTTCAATGTGATAAGATAGTAAGATTTTTTACGGCAGAAACTGCTCTTCATTCTTTTAATAAAGGAAATATCTGTTTCTTTTGCGCCGGAACTTCGAATCCTTTTTTCACCACAGATACAGCAGCGGTTCTGAGAGCGGTTGAATTGAATGCAGACCTTGTCCTTAAAGGTACTAAGGTCGATGGAGTTTACACTTCTGATCCTAAAAAGAATAAAGATGCCGTACTGCTTAAAGATGTAACTTATGATCAGGCACTTGCCGATCAGCTGCAGATCATGGATATGACAGCCTTTTCACTTGCCAGGGATAATATGATGCCCATCAAGATATTTAATATCTCTGACCCGGCAATGATACTTAAGGCTATTCTGGAGCCCTCAGTCGGCACACTTGTGCATGCCTGAGATCAATCGGGGTGATTGCCCCAAAGGAGTTCTTTTATGATGGATGAAATAATTCTCGAATTTGACCTGAATATGGAAGCAGCTTATGATGCTGTACTCAGGAAATTCGCTACAACCAGAACCGGCAGAGCAAATACTGCTGCCCTGGATAATATTTCGATCGATTACTATGGACAGCAGTCACCAATCAAACAGCTTTGCAATGTCACTATCCCTGAGCCAAGATTAATTGTTATTCAACCATGGGATAAAACTTCACTTCCCTTGATCGAAAAGGCTATCCTGGCTTCGAATATCGGGGTTACTCCGGAAAATGACGGAAACGTTATCAGGCTTCCCTTTCAACCGCTTACAGAAGAAACCAGAAAAGACATCGTGAAGCAGGTTAAAAAAATGGCTGAAGAAGGGAAAATTGCTGTTAGAAACATTAGACGTGACTCTAATGATGATCTCAAAAATAAGGAAAAATCAAGTGATATTACTGAAGATGATCTCAAACTCGGGATGAAAAAAATTCAGGAGATCACTGATAAATGGACTGATAAGATCTCGGAAGTTGCAAAAACTAAAGAAAACGAAATTATGGAAGTTTAACTCAAATGGATAAAAAGAATGAGAAAAAAGTCTATTATTTTATCACCAGCGAGTGCATCATGTGCGGTATCTGCCTGGATGTGTGCCCCATATCTGCTATTGAAGAAGGTGAAGAACAATATATCATCACCGATGCCTGCATCAATTGTGGAAAATGCAAAGTTGCCTGCCCTATAGAGGCTATCAAGGGTAAATAACTGATCACTCTGGTGTAATATTAATTAAACCTCCCATCCGGGAGGTTTTTTTTATACAATAGTCCCCCTGCTTTTGGGAATTATATTGTCTAACAATATGATATTATATAAGTTAAACATCATCTCAGTTGTTAATTTTCTCAATCTCATTAACACCCGATTTTTAATCGGGTGAGCGGAATATAACATAAACATATAGTGGCTTCAGCCACTTTTAGAAATCTATCCTTAAATTATTTATTTGATAATTACATAATTATATATAAAATATATTGAAGTCACTAAAGTGACTACACATCGTTCGTATATATATTCCACCAACTAAAGTTGGTGGTTAATGAGAATGGATTAATGTAATAATTCAGCTCTGACACAATTGCAATCAATTTCGGGGGAGTGCTTTTTTTTATTTATAATATTTACGGGTGAATCCTGAAACCCAGGCTCCATGTGGCAAAAATATCTTCTTGATCGAGCCAGTTATAAATCCCATACCGTATGCCAGCACTTGAGTGAATAATGTGATCACGGACAATATCCCCACCAGCAGAGAATGATTTCGAACAGAAGACTGGATAAAGGAAAATAAGGCAATTATCAGCCCCATTGCTACTTCAAATAAGAGTAGATAACGCAGGTTCCTTAACCAAATGCTGCCTGACACTGTTACCAGAAATATAAGCAGTATTATTGCAGGTAAAGCATGTACCGGTTTCAACATCTGAGGGTCTATTGTTCCCAGATTAATTCTCGTTACGCCCCAATTGAATATCTGCTTATAAAATCGCCTGAGATTTGTACGCCGTTTATGAAAAACCTTGAGATCAGGTAGAAAAATAATTTTAAATCCTGCATTATAGATCCGGTTGGAAAATTCCATATCCTGTCCATGCCTGAGATCATTCATGCCACCTATCTTATCATATACTCTTCTGCGGATCCCCATGTTAAAACTGCGGGGATAATATTTAGCGACACTACCTTTGGCAGAACCTCGCGTACCCCCTGTTCCGATAAAAGATGTCATGGAATAATTAACCGCTTTCAAAAATGGAGGGAAATCATCCCGCTGCGTATCAGGACCGCCAAAGGCATCAAAATTTTCTTGATCAAGTGCCTGCTGCAATTGATTGATATAATCATTCGGTACTGTGCAGTCAGAATCTATAAATACCATCAATTCACCTTCAGCTTCTGCCATTCCTCGATTACGCGCAGCTCCAGGACCCTGATTTTGCTGGTGAAAACAGCGAATTGCCAACCTCTCAGTAAAATTCTCCAATACCTGATCAAGTTCATCTGTGGAACCATCATCAACTATTATGATCTCAAAGCCTGTCTGAACTGTCTGACTGCAAAATGATCCCAGAAAATCCTTTATCTCATCAGCCCGATTGTAAACCGGTACTATTATTGATATCAGCTTCTCCATCTTATGATACTTTATTCTTCCTTTTCCGGATGATATAATATACTGTTAATCCCGCCAGCAGTAACCAGGCAATTGCGTGAGATATTTGGGAAATAGCCAGGTATCTCAGATATGTTTCTGGTTCAAATCTAAAGATCACTTCCTGCTCACCCGGCTGATCAAGAAATACTGAACGCAATACGTGATCCGTTTTATAGATAGCCACTTCCGTTCCATCAACATAGCATTTCCAGCCCTTAGGATAATATATTTCTGAAGCCACAAAAAGAGCAGGGACATCATGAGAAACTTTGTATTTTATATAATTATAAGATGCTTCTTCCAGCTCTATTGAACTATCATTGGGCATTGTAATATTTATCCCGGGATCTTCTTCCAGAATCGCTGTTTGATAAGCATCAAATTGCGGATCATTTAGAGCATCAAAGCGCTCTTCTCTATCAGGCTTAACCTCATACTCTGTCACAAACCAGGCTGGTTTCGCTTCAAAATCTGTCAAATAGGTGATCATCTGCTTTGATTTGTCATAATAATGCAGGATCAGATGATCTTCCGGTAATGCCTGAGAACTGATGATATACTTAGTATTCAGCATCTTGAGAATATTCCAGTTCAAGGGCAACTGAGGATCGCTTCCTTTATATAAACATGATTCGATAATATCCTGATATATCCTTAGTTTAGCTGCATTATACCCACCAATGGAATTATGATAATATGAATAATCATTGGAATTGAAGGGATTCTCCGTAAGAGGAAAAACACGGTAATAACCTGTATCCTGTAATAACTTCTTATCAGTATTTGTCATGCGAAAATGTGAATTTTCCAAGGCTTTGGGATTATTCAATTCCCCCTCAGCTTTGATCATATACGGCACCTGATCTGATAACATCAAACCCAGAAGTATTATCATAAATAGTGCAGGCTTCAGCTTTTTAGTAAGGAATAGCCAGGTGATCACGGCACAGGCTAAAGTGTATAAAATCAATCTTAATCCGTCAGAATGCATCATATCAAGACGGGCTGAGGCAATCAATCCTGCAGTGTCAGCGCCGTACTGAGAAATTTCATCTCCCTTTATCATTTGAAATGAACCACCAAATAAATAGGGAACTAATCCTGAAAGCACTAATAAGACCGTTACAATAATGATCGTTTTTTTCAGCTTAATATCACCCTTGAAGATACTCTCCAGTCCAAAACCGGCATAAATAACAGTCAGCAGGAACATTACAAGCTGCAACATTGCCGGTACTCGGAATTTATTAAAAGCCGGCACATACAAGAAAAATATATTATAGAAAGCCTGAAAATGTCTGCCGAATGAAAGCAGCAGACATAGTAAAAATAATCCGCTGAATAGCTTGATAACAGGCTTTTTCCAGTTTGCTATCAAACCCGTGAGTGCCAGAAATGCCAGGATTATCCCAATATAATCATAAGTCTGCGTGAAGGGCATATAACCCCAGTAACCCGGTATCTTCTTCCCTGTAAGCTGAGGTACAGCACCGCCTTCATAAGTTTCCTGAGAAGTACCACCAAAAAAGCGGGGCATTGTCCAATTAAAAATCGCCAGCGGATGCATCGACCAACTGGTTGCATAACTTGTATCCAATCCGCTGGAACCCTCTTCTCCTGTACCTCCTCGAATGGAATATGGAGTATATTCCCCTGCTACGAATAATGGCTGAGCTACCATACCAATAATTAGTACGCAGGCTGGGATCAGCAGCAGTATCTTTTTAACTAAAACATTTATTTTCCCTTCCCTGATCAGATTTATCAGATAAAAAAGACCCAGAAAAACCAGGATAATGATCTGGTAAAATATCACCTGATAATGATGTGTGCGAATTTGAACTGAGAAACTAAATATAAATCCGATCAGCCATAACAGATTCTTTTTATTAATAAAACTGACAAAGAAGAAAATAACTAAGGGCATATACATTACCGGGCGGAATTTCTGAAAATGACCAATTGAGAGTATGGACATATAGTGTGGGATCAAAATAAACCCCAAAGCACAGAAAGCCGAAGTCCACCAGCTCAGCTTAAAAAATCTCAGCAAATAGAACATGCCGATAAATCCCACCAGATAAAGCCAGATATTCAAATAGATAATTTTGGCAAAATAACGATGTATAATGGAATCAAAACTGAATGCTTTGCCGCTATTACGATGATATATAGGCATCCCTGAAAATATATTAGTATTCCAAAGTACGTCTTCACCGGTTTTTTTATGATATTCACGTATCTGGTGTAATGAACCTATGGAACCCAATACGTCAACGCCACCTGGACGCAAACCTTTAAATGCCATAGGAAATAGGATAATTAAAATCAGTACAAAACACAGTGTAAAAAGCAGCAAATTTCTCCATTGGTGTATAAAACTTTTACTTTTAGATCGACTAATCCATGTCACCTTTTTCTCTTTATTCATCTGTTTACTCCCATGTTATTTTTCAATATTCTTAAAAACCCCTAACTAAAAGGATATAATAACATTACGAATTTATCAGTATACCAAATAACTGGCAATAAAATTATTCTTAAATTAGCAAAACTTTTCCCTTCGTAGTATATTTACTATAGCAATCTGGATTTATAGCAATTCGTATTGGGTGAATTAATATTAGAAAATAACCGGTCGGAAAAATATGAAAAGAAACTTCATGCATTTCTACCTGCAATGAAGAAAAAATTGCTAAATATGATTTTTGAAAGTAATAAGAGGATACAATTTACTGGACTTCAAATTCATAACCTCTGGTATATATTCTATCCGTGAAAATCCATATTTTATAAAATTTATAGCTATATCGAATTTAATTAGTCTGGATTTGGAAAGCAGTATCCATTTAACTTCTACGAGACTTAAATTCAAATACATTTTCATCACTGTTGTTTTAGATAAAAATAGGTATTTGGCTATATTTGTTTGGCTTAAGCCCTCAGTATCCAGCATCTCTATTTATGATAATTTTTCATTTAAATATAAGCGCTCCAAAAATATTATTAAGTACTTTAATCCCTAAAATAACTTATCTGCTTAATAAGCTGTAACTTAACTATTGTGTAATTACACTGCAGCAAGCAATTTATTTCCCTTTGAAATGAGCTACAATATTAGACAGCTTACTCCATTTAACATAAGATTGTTTAATCATTTTTATCTCGCTTTTTTCAAAAAAACCGATAAAATTTAAAATTACCGGATACAAAATAAGTATAATCAGATCAATTACAATTCTTAGAAAGATGCATAATTCAGGGATAATTATCCAGATATAGATCAATCCAGCACCTACAAAAATTGCTTTTAGGTATTTGACAACCTCATAATCGCGATATCCATACTTTCTATTGTAGATCAAAAATATAGTGACAGCAACTGCTTTAGAAATAGCAGTTGTTAAAGCCGCCCCAATTGATCCCATAAAGGGAATAAGCAAAAAATTCAATATTACGTTTAACAATCCACTACCAATCGAAACTAATGAAATAATTTTTGTTTTATTTAGTTTCATCAACGGCATCGTTAACATGGCACGTATGCCTTCCAACACTATTCCGATCAATAAATATGGAACAATAATTAGTGAGTCAATATAATTTTCGTTATTAAGTAAAACCTTTATTAACAATCCACTTAGAACACAAAGAACTAAAGTACTGTATATAGATATAAAAGTGAAATAAGTAACTGATTTGTAGAAAAACTTGTTATGCATCTCATCATTTATTTCAAGATAATATTTAGAGCTGTATGACTTTAAAAATGACCTCACCACAAATAATTTTACCATGCTGGAAATCTTATATGCCAGCGAATATTGTCCTACTGTTCCTAAAGTAAAGAAATGCTTCAATATAAATCGATCACTAAGTGTCATAACTATTGACATTACACCGGAAATTGCCAAAGGATAAGAATAAACTATAATTTTTTTCAGGAGCTTCCACTCAATTTTAAATTCCATCTCGCTTAAGATGGTGGGAAGAATTAAAATAATAACTATAAGGTTTCCACATATCTGTCCTAAGAATATACCTTCTAAATTCATGTTAAGCACCAAGATAAAAAATAAAGTGCTTATTAGTACTACTCCCATATTTAGCAATACATATTTGGTCTGTTTTTTAACTAATTGTCTTATTTGCAATAGCTGCAAAAATCGATTCACTATAACACGAAAGAATATATTGATTAAATAAATCAACATCAAGCCAGTACCGATTTCAACACTAAATATCGGCATCGAATAATGGCAAATAATCCAGGAGGAAACTAATAAAAAAATTGATGTAGATGATATTGAAAACAGCAGAGTTGTAAAAAACAAAGACTTCTGTTTACTTTGACAATCTTGATCCCAATACCAACGGTTAAATCCACCCATAATTCCTAAAGATGAAAACGCAATAACAATTTCAGCAAAAACTTCAAATAAAGCTAATAAGCCATAGGTTTCAATAGCAAACTTACGGGAATATATCGGCAGTAATATCAATCCCACAAATTTAACTGCGACATTACCGATCCCGTAGTAAAAAGACTGTTTGATGGAACTCCTGATCTTTTTTATCATAGTTATTTGATGTTTTCCGTATTATGATTGATTATCATTTTGATTATTGAGTATCACATGAAGGCTTTCAGTGATCTTATTCACACTATCAGGTTCCCAAAATTTGTTTTCTGTAAATTTCTTCTTCCTCTGTTGGCTTTTAAGTATTTCAACAATGTCAAAACAGTCTTTGGCTTTTAGTACATATCCCTGCTGATAAGCATCTTCCATCAAACTTGAAAAAGGTAATTGAACTATGATTGTTAATAAATCAAACCCTAATCCCTCAAACAAAGCAGTAGAATATACTCCGATCTGAATATCAATTTCAGAAAAAAACTGATAAATATCTTTGTTACTGTTATCAATAACTTTGATTCCAGATGAAACTAACCAGGGATATTTTTTTCTCCATTGGTGGTATTCACCTGGATGCAATTTATATATAATATCATAGTTTTCTTTTTCCATAGAAAATAATTCAACAGCTATTTTGCTTAAATCTTTGCCAATGGTTCCTTGAGATATAAATAGTATTACCGGTTTTATATTTGTCTTCTTATTTAATTTTTCTTTTTCATCTATTATTCGTTGTTCGAAAAAGGGATAGCCTGTAACGATTACTTTGTCTTTCTCTATTGGAAATCTTGTTATATCCTTCCAGAACTTTGCCCAAACAAATATATAGTCAGGAAAAGAATTTATTCTTATGTCCTCTGGATAGTTATATGCTAAATGCTCCTTTCCCATTGAACCGTGTTGAAATTCAATGACAGGAATTTTCATTTCATGAGCTAATTCAATAAATATCATTTTTGTAAAATTATAATAACAATTAATGAGCAAGGCTCTTGGCATATACCTTACTAATAATTTTTTATAAAGAGCTCTCAGATATTGATTTTCCACGTAAAGTGAATCCAGCTTAAAAGACAATTGCTTCTTATTGATTTTTACGTAAAATTCAGATTCTATCAAATCACATATTTCATTGGCTAAATTGGTAGTATTAACTCTTAAAAAGCTTCTTACTATTTTCCTTAGAAGTATAAAGTAATCAAGATAGAGTAAATTATTTTTATCAGATACGGGAAAATGCGTTCCCAAATGATTATCCTCTAACATCACGTATGAAAATGATTTTTCTTGCTTGACCCAGGTGTCAAACAGAGGGTCAACATACTCTCGCCCAAGCATTACCCGTCTTTGCTGATTAAAGATCAAGAGCTCCCTTTTGCCCTTATACAAAAAAGGATTGCGAATTAGTGCCCAACCAATATTTTTGATGACAATAAATATTTTTTGGAGCTTTGTATAGTTAAATATGCTTGACTGGTTGGGACCTATTGAATGTTTTTCTCTATATATTTCATAATAAAGGATAAATCGGATATATGCCCAGTAGTGTAAATTTTTATACTTTCGAGTAAACAGTTTATACTTTATCTCAAAAGCTAAAAAATCCTCAATATTAAATTGTTTACTCATAATTAAAATTCCTTTTTAATAATGTATCAATTCCCACGCATTGCTCATTATTTAGATGGCTATATAAAAAATCTTTAATATTGAATTTCTCGGGTTTCAGGATGTGCCCCTCTAATATGTTAGCTGAGTTTTCTGAATAAATAAAATCTCCTCTAAACCAGAGCTGACCCAAATGCCTTGCTTTGGGTATTTTTATGTTTGATATTAAAAATACCATTAAACCTCTTTAAATAATACCTAACCTGAGCGATTCATTTTTTCCTTGAAACCTTTTGGGTGTTTTAAATCATAGCTTTATCAACAAAACAGGTGATTTAACATTCTGTTAAATATATTTAATTTTACTACTTTCATTTATCTCTTCTCTTACTTTTGTTTTAGATGAAGCGTAAGCTTCACCAATTTTCAATTTTACATTCGGACAAAGTCCGCTGATTTTACTTTTTACATTTCTTAATATATATTCGCATAAATCAAAATCAAATTGGTTATCTATGTCAATTGAATCATATTCTGATAAGCTAATATACCCTACTTTATCACCGTATATATCATTATATTTCAGTAAATTATCAGTTCTTAAGACATCAACGACTCCATTCAACCGATAACATTCCGGAAGAAGTTGTCTCCTATGATATTCGGTTAAGTTTATACCATCTATGAATGTTTTAAGAAAGCCATCTTTATTGCTAAACATCCAATATGGATGATGAACTCCCTCTGTTTGTGTTACTGTTCTTAAACTTGAATATTCTTTATTTTCACACAGCTTTGTAATGCACTCATCAATTATTGCTCCTGTCTTAAAGGGTGTAGTCGGTCTTAGTAAAACAACCATATCAGGAATATAATTCTGATTTTCCTTCAAGTATTCTAATGCATGCAATATCATTGGTCGATCAGGTGTATCATCTCTGGCAAATTCTTCAGGTCGTATAAAAGGAACTTCTGCTCCACTGAGTTTGCAGATATTTGCAATCTCATCGGAATCAGTGGAAACAATAAATTTGTTTAGTAACTTTGAATTTTGAGCTGCTTTTATTGAGTAATCAATCAATGGTTTATCTGACAATAACTTTATATTCTTTCCGGGAATTCCCTTGCTTCCGCCTCTTGCTGGAATTATTCCTAATACTTCCATGCTAATTTTCCTCTATGATCTGCGTAAATGATTTCACGATGTAATCAATTTCCTCATATTTAAGGTCATTAAAAGTTGGTAAACTAATCCCTTTCTTAGATATTTCTTCTGTGTTTTTAAGATAATTTACATTAAATTCCTTATAAGGCGGCATTTGATAAAGTGGATAAAATAACCTTCTACTTTCAATACCTTTGACTTGCAATTTATCCTGCATGACACTTAATTCAATATTTTCATCTCCTTCGATAAGAAATGAAAATAACCAGTTTACACTATCAATAATTTCATTTTCTGGTTTCAATACGATATAATCTTTTTTCTTTAATAATTGTCTATAGTAATTTTTAATATTAGCACGTTTGATTAATATGTTCTCCATTTCTTCCATTTGTGCAACCCCTATGGATGCCTGTAAATTGGTCATTCTATAATTATACCCAATTCTTTCATGCCAATACCTGATTTTCTTACTCATTCCATGATCGCGTAAAACTCTCATTTTCTCATTCAGAATCATTGAATTTGTTAGACACAGCCCACCTTCACCAGTAGTTATTATTTTATTGCCAAAAAACGAAAAACAACTGATATCGCCAAAAGACCCAACTTTTTTGTCTTTATATTTCGCACCATGGGCTTCAGCACAATCCTCCACAAGAAATAACTCATGCTTTCTTGTAATCTCAGTCAACTTTTCCATGTTACAAGGATGTCCATAGATATGCACAGGGATAATTGCTTTTGTTCTTTTCGTTATGGCTTTTTCGCACAATTCAGCATCTATTGTCCAGATCTCTTTATAAACATCTACCATTACAGGTGTAGCTCCTACGTATAGAATCGCATTAATCGTGGCTGCAAAAGTAAATGCAGGAATAATTACTTCATCACCTTTTTCTATCCCTAACGCAATTAGGGCTAAATGTAATGCCGAGGTTCCATTGGATACTGCAATTGCATGTTTCATACCGTAATATTTACTATTGACTTCTTCAAACTGGGTTACATAGCTTCCTGATGAAGATATCCACTGAGTATCAATACAATTATTTATATACTTACGCTCATTCCCAGATAAACAGGCTTTCGCAATCGGTATCATCATGCTTTCTCTCTGGCAAGATCAGCTTCTACCATTATCTCAACCAGTTTATTAAAATTCACTTTAGGTTTCCAATCTAATTCGCGCATTGCCTTTGATGGATCTCCCAATAATACTTCTACTTCCGTTGGTCTAAAATAATATGGATCTATCTCAACATGCGTTTCACCAGTTTTTTTATTTATCCCTTTTTCTTCAATACCAGTCCCACTCCAGGCAATTTCAATATTGATCATTTTAAAAGCTGCTTCCGCATAGTCCCTGATGGAATGATTTGTACCTGATGCTATTACATAATCAGCTGGTTGTTGTTGCTGTAACATCAACCACATTGCCTCCACATAGTCTGGAGCATATCCCCAGTCTCTTCGTGAATTCAAGTTTCCAAGATACATTTTATTTTGCTTCTTATAATAAATTCGTGCTACTGAAGTTGATATTTTGCGGGTAACAAATGACCTTCCGCGCCGTGGAGATTCATGATTAAATAGTATCCCGTTACAAGCATAAAGATCATAAGCATCACGATAATTTTTGGTGATCCAATGCGCATACAATTTCGCAATTGAATACGGAGACTGAGGATTAAATGGCGTTTGCTCACTCTGTGGTGTCTCAACCACTTTACCAAACAATTCACTCGTTGATGCTTGATAAAACTTTGTATTAATTCCTGTATCTCGAATTGCATCCAGCAATCTCAATGTCCCGATAGCGTCAACTTCTGCTGTATATTCTGGCACCTGAAATGAAACATGTACATGGGACTGGGCTGCCAAATTATATATCTCATCCGGCTCTACTTTCTCAATTATCCGATTTAAGTTACTTGAGTCAGTTAGATCACCATAGTGCAAATAAAATTTCTTATTCTTTTCATGTGGATCAAGCTCTAAGTGAGCTATATTTTCCAAATTATATGAGCTGGTTCTCCTACGTAAACCATGCACTTCATAATCTTTATTTAATAGAAATTCGGCAAGATATGATCCATCTTGCCCTGTAACTCCCGTTATTAATGCTTTTTTCATATCAACAAATCCTCTCTCAGCAATTGAGTACTATTACTCACTTCATTCATATCACCATAAATTTCTAATGTGATTGTCTTACCGGTTAAATTCATTTTTTTTAAATTCGAATAGATTATTCCCTGCGGATTTAAACCTTTATTTTGGTCTGAAAATCCATTATTATCACTTATATGTAAATAATCTGATTCAGTTATCATATTATTTAATTCTTCTTTGAAATCTAATCCCAATGTATTCGAGCTCACAAATAGATGTCCTACATCAAGTAGTAGTCGAAAATCTATCAAAGCTCTTAGTTCTTTGTATTCTTCATAATTTGTCAGCATAAATGGATTTGAATTTCTATTGCTATTGTAATTGTTTTGGGAAATTACATTATTCTCAATATATAACTCCAAACCATTTGCTCTTTCTTTCAAAATATTCCATCCCACACAAAATTGTTCCATTGATTTAACTTTGTCGATAATTCCAGCATTTGAAATTGTTTTACCAAGATATTCTTTTTCAATGTCAATTAAATATCCGGCATGTATTCCTAACTTACTACATCCTAATTCATGAGACATTTCAATTGCAGTTAGATAATGATTTATTGTTCTTTGAAATATTTCTCCATTTAGAGAAGCTAAATTCAGTACAAAATGCTCTTGGGGTGGTGGAAAATAATTATGAAGCCGGAAATGAAGATTTAATTCTTTCTTGAGATTCACTAAGTCAGCAAAAATCCCTTGATAATAGTCAGTCCCGCCAGATAATTCAATTCGATTAAATCCACATTTTGCCATTTCAATTATCGAATCCTTAATCTTATGATGACTTGAACATGCTGTAGAGAGATATATCATTTCAACTCTCTTGCCGGAATGCCAGCAACCTTTGAGTTGGATTTTATATCACGGATTACTACCGAACCAGCACCAATTATTACATTATCACCAATTGTGATCTTATCTATTATTGTTGAACCGGTTCCAACAAAAGTATTATTACCAATCATAACTCTTCCAGCAATTCTCACTCCAGGACAAATATGGCTATTTTTTCCGATTTTTACTTCATGTTCAATAATCGAGCCTGTATTGATTATGCTATTCTCCTCTACTTCTGCCAATGCATTAACTATTACTCCTGCATTAATAAACACTCCTTCCTTCAGCTTTACATATTTCGATAAAACTGATGAAGGATGTATTAAAGCAGGTACATTGAAACCCATTTCTCTTACCTTTGTGAAATACTCTCTGCGCTTAGCATTGTCGCCGAATGCAATAACTATTTCAGTTGTCTCTACGCTATATGAAGATAAGGCAGATATATCTCCGATTACAGGATAACCCAATATTCGTTCCTCCTGCCCATAATAATTTACATCTACTATTCCTAAAACCACATATCCTAAAAGCTCTGCTGTATCGATGAGCACACGAGAATGACCACCAGCACCTAAGATTAATAGATCCTTCTTAATTGCTTTCATTAGTCCTGAAAGTAACTCCACATTATTGGATGGTTTTCATCGATAGTCCTTGTTGCACGAGACCCAATAATTTCTTTGTACGCATTTGCTCTTATACCTATTCCACCTGTTCTTTTGGCTGCTAACTTGTCCTTGGTAAGGAGTTCACCTTTCTCAATTCTCGATTTTGCCACTAAGTTTTTCTGTAAATAATTTTTGTTGAGCTGTTCGCTTGCTGTTGGATATACACTTTTGCTTCCCAGCATTACCTCTACCTTTCTAATTTCTTTCACCCATTTCCGTAATTCATCAGGATTTAGCGAAGCCTTATGATCAGGTCCTTTCATATCTTTGCTAATTGTAAAATGCTTCTCAATTATCTTTGCACCCATTGTGACTGCATAAGGAGATGCTCCCACTCCTTCAGTATGATCTGAAAAACCAATCACTACATCAAATGCATTTCTCAGTGTTAGAATTGCTCTTAAATTTACTTCGACAGCCTCTGTTGGATAATTTGAAGTGCATTTAAATATTGAAATGTCCTGGCAACCGTTTTGTTTCAAACACTGATATGCCTGCTCTATCTCAGCTAAAGAACACATCCCCGTTGATAGTAAAATTGGTTTTTTGCATTTTGCTACCTGCTCCAAAAAAATTAAATTAGTGGCGTCAGTTGAGGCAATCTTTATTGCAGGAACATCTAACTCTACCAGTAAGTCTAAACTTTCTAAGCAGTAAGGTGTGGATAAAAATATTATCTGCTTTTTTGAACAGTAATCGACTAATTGGAGATGAAAATCCCTATCTAATTCTAAATGTTTGATCATTTCAGTTTGAGATTCATCTTTTTTAGATGTCACTTTCTGATATGGTGCTTTTTCAATATCATTTAACAATAAATTCTTAGTAATAAACGTCTGAAATTTCACAGCATCAGCACCCGCATCAACTGCAATATCTATCAATTTCCTGGCAGTTTCCAAATCTCCGTTATGATTTACTCCTGCTTCTGCAATAAGAAAACACTTATGCGCATTACCAATTATTCGATTACCTATCTTGAAATCTTCCATTTTAATAGTCCCCTGACTCTATCAATTACCGGTTCGCCTTCAACCGGAAAAACATCAATTAAACCGGGAACATAGCGCAATATCAACGCCGCATCGTATGCTCCAACAAAACCAGCGTCACTCACATCTGCTACAGTTAATCTCCAATTTTCCCAGGGTAGAGGTGCTTCTGGTGCTGGATCTAGATCAACTGCATATTGCAAAATCAAAGAAGTATCAAAGCTTTCCACCTCGGTATTATTATCTACATCGCCATAATGCAGAGAACTTAAAAGAATCATCTCAGAAATTCCTTCACCAATATTAAGCTCTTCCTCCATTGACGATAAATAGATAATTTCTGATATTCCAATACCAACATGGTTCTCCTCCTCACTCATAGATGAAAGATACACCAGGCTGGAAATACATTCTCCAATATGCCCTAAATCCTCTTCCATGGAAGAAAGCAGCACCTGGTCTGATACATCCCAGCCAACTGCTGCTACAACTGGAAGAACAAATATCAGCAGTAAAAGCAATAAATACAAACGTTGTAAGTTCATAAAATACCTTTTCTTTTAATATCTTAAAAAATGATTTTTTTTTAGCAATCAGAAAATACATCTCTACTATTCTTATTGCGCCATTTTAACCTATTCACCATTATATATAAAAACCTATTAATTACTATATCAATAATATTTGCTAACTCTAATTTTTGTCAAGATGTTTTTTGCAATCTGGCATCCCCCCGAAATTAAAATATTTTCTGCTGCTAAGTCATATGTGCAGCGCCGGTGTAATCACAGGTGCGGCGCAGATGACGACCACTATCACCCATTCTTCCGTATAAAAAAACTGCTGAAAATAAATACATAGACAGCAACAGATAACTGCCCATAGTTCTCGCAGCACCCGGAGTACCATCAGCGCTGCAAGTCTTACTTATCTTGTCAATTATCTATTAGAAACATACCCTGAATATATAAAAAACAGGGGGATTCATGGTTTTTTGCAATCACACATCCCTCGATTTTGGAGACTGTTCAAATTTTTATTATTGTTTATCCCTGAAAGGGATTTACAATAATAGCCCCAGGTTGGCACGAAGTGACTACCTGGGGTTGATGCCAAAAACCACTTCCCCTCCCCCAAACACCGGCTGCGCCGGTGTTTGGGGGAGGGGAAGACGCAGGTGGTAAATTTGACTCCGAGTTGTCGAAATACGAAAACCCGGGGCTATTATAGTTATTCCCCTTCAGGGAATATGTCAATTTCACAAAAATTGACATATATGATGGATGTGTGCATTTTTTTCTGCCAAAAATTACTTTTCTTTATAATTTTCAATTACTTATATTGAACAGTCTCTCTAGTTGATTGTCCAAATAATTTTATTAAAATTAGGGGGTGATAATATCTCTTGCAATAAAATCGATAATATTTTTTTATCAAAGAAGTATAATTGTTATAAAGAGGTAATAATGAAAATTGGCATAATATTGGAAAATGAATATACTAGTGACTCAAGAATTCGAAAAGAAGCTGAGTTTCTGGCTGCTAATGGCTTTAAAGTCAATGTGCTGGCATTTAGGATTTAGCGAATTTGAAACTTCTCAATAGCTTCGATTATTATCTCTAAAGAATAATTTACCACTGGTTTTTGCTGTAATTTTTAATTTCTTCTGTTTAGAGTTTTGCCAGGAATAACGGTTTAAAGGTCTTTCCGTATTTAACCCATTTTCCTGCATACCTGATAATAGATAAAATGCTCCTGATAGAAGATCATGATCAAATACTATGATCCCACCTTCCTGCTTATAATAACGAAAAAGATCACTAACAGGAAACAATATCGGAATATCATCATCAAGATAGATTACTTTCTTTTCATCAAGATTATTATTACTCAATGGAAAATATATGCACTTCTCAGTTACCTCTGATTCATCACCAATTACAAAATAATCTCTTACTCCATCAAGCCCTACCAGTAAGCTCAAATGATATAAAATATACTCTATCCGTTATTTATGTATCAATTCTCTACCTTAATTTTACTTGTAATACTTAAATCATTATACATTTTCACGAGACCTTCACTGCTTGTTTCCCAGTTATATTTCTCTATAATAGCCCTTTTCCCCTTTAGTTTCATATTTTCTCTCAATTCCACATCATTAAATAGCTTTTTTATCTGAATAGTCAGATCCTGATGATTATCACTTTGATATATCAATCCTGCTCCTGTTTCTTTTAATATTCGCTCTAATGACATACAATTGGTGGCTATTACTGGAACTTCATAATACATGTATTGATATAATTTATTCGGGCTGGAATTATCTGTCTGAACTGATTTTTTATGCGGTATGATCCCGATATTACTTATGCGGAAATAATCTGGAAGTATATCTGGTGGCTGCCATCCTTCAAAATAGACCTTTTCTCTGATACCCAGTTTAACTGCTAAAGCTTCCAACTCAAGAGCTATCTTCCCTGTTCCTACTATACAAACTACTAAATTTTCAATTGTTTTTAATTCACTTATAGCCCTTAGAAGAGTATCGATTCCTCGATGCCAGTCAAAAGCACCAATATAGGATAGCACAAATTTATCCTTATATTTTTCTATAATTTTATTATCATTTTTTTCCCCCTGAAATGAAACTATCTCTGGACAATTCTCGCAAACAAATACCTGTTCAGAAGCAATATCTCCTGCTATCCTGTTTTTCATCTCCTCTACCACTACAACTGCCCTATCCAACTGCGAAAGCCATTTCTTTTCTGTTAGC
Organism: Candidatus Stygibacter australis; assembly: GCA_030765845.1. Lineage (NCBI taxonomy): Bacteria > Pseudomonadati > Candidatus Cloacimonadota > Cloacimonadia (SeqCode) > Cloacimonadales (SeqCode) > Candidatus Stygibacter > Candidatus Stygibacter australis. Next base: position 11,316 of record JAVCDJ010000037.1, on the reverse strand, counting down.
TGCCATTTTTTAACTGAAATCAGGATGTTTCCCGGAAAAGTATTTGAAAATTTGTAATACTTCAATGCATCAGCATAATTCTCATGCAAATCTCCACAGACTTTTACACCATTCCCTAACTTCTTTTTTGCTTTCAACGCTGCGCCCACTAAATACAAATCATGGATATGCAATATCTCTAAATTATATTTCTTCACAAATTCTACCATATTACGGCACCAGTAAGCAGTATATATATCAAATATTGTATTCGTTAATGCCCTTAGTTTGCGACTTAGTTTGCGATTTATCCTGATCCTGATTATTTTTGCACCATAGAAATCAGATTCCTCATTTTCATCTCCAAATCTGAAACATAGCAGAAAAACAGTGAAACCCGCTGAAGTTAGACTCCTGATTTCCTTCTCTACTCTGCCATCCGGAGGGAATCTGTCATCCAGAACCATCCCTATTCTATAATTATTTTTTTTATCCATTTCTTACAACACCTTTATCTTCTTCTATTTTATATTAAAAAATGTTGTCAAATTATATCTACCAAAGTCACCGTTAATCCGCTTTACAGGATTGACTTTGATCTCTTCCAATTCCCATTAATTAGCATCAGAAATTAAATCTCAACTACTAATTCAAGAATTTTATCTTCCCAAGTAAATAATAATTTACTTGACGATAATAACGTGGTTTTGTCATATACATACAAGTTAATCATCTTTGTGGGAAGTCTCCGTAGAATATAGTTTTATATCATATTAAATCAATAGATTAGATATAAGTATTTTGGGAGGTTGTAATGAAAGTAAGGTTGGCTTTATTTATATTTTTAGCATTAGCATTAGCGTTATTCAGTTCTGTTTCAGAATTGAACAATTTTCATACAGAATCCGATAATGGTCTGACTATTTTAGGAAAAATAATTCTTGAGGCGGAATCAGATAGTGTATTTCATCAATTATTGCCTGTGATTAATGGAGAAAATTATATAACTGCAGGCAGCACTAATTGTGAGGTGGAAATCAGTTCAGTGATGCAATTGCGTGATCTTGAGTTCTCTATTCTAACTATATCCCCTGCAGAAAATTTAGTAGCTGGAGATAGTCTTCAGATTGTTTTAGAAGGTGATTGCCAGGAGGAAGTAGAACTATACAGACCTGCGGAATCATTTTTAAAGATGTATATAGCTCTTTTTCCCGAACTCGCAGAACGTGAAAACTGGCGAGATGTGGAACCAGCTCAGCCAAATATTCTTTATATTTATCCAGATACTGATGAACCTTCTTTCTGGCAGGCATTTGATTATTTACTGGAATGGAAAAAACAGAAAGGGTTTAAGGTTTATCAATATGCTGCTAATAACCCTTCAAGTCAGTCAATAAAAGACTATATCCAGAATGCTTATGATACCTGGGAAGACCCCCCTGAATATGTCTGCCTTATTGGCGATGCCGGAGGAAACTATAATATACCAACTTCTTATTTTGGCAACGGAGAAGGTGATCATTACTACACTACTCTGGCTGGAGAAGATCAGATTTCTGATGTTCATATTGGCCGGCTCTCCTTTGATAATATATTGCAGTGGCAATCAATTGTCTATAAAACTGTCATGTATGAACGAGAACCATATATAGACAACCCTGACTGGTTCAGCAGGGCATTACTGGTTGGAGACCCTACATCTTCTGGTATGTCTTGTGTATATACCAATATAAATATCCGTGAATCGATAGAGCATAACTATCCAGAATATGATTATCTGGAATTATATGATTATCCGTTTCAACCTGCAATGAGGTTAATGGTTGATATGGGTGTGAGTTACTTTAATTATCGCGGTTATGGAGGGATGAGTGGCTGGTATGACGGTACCGCAAATTATTTAACCAATGGGATGATGCTTCCTTTTGCAGTTATCAGTACCTGTGCTACAGGAGATTTTGCAGGAACAGAAGGCTGCCGCAGTGAAGCTTTTTTACAAGCCGGCTCACCATCAAATCCCCGGGGAGCAATTGGAGCAATTGGAACAGCAACAATCACTACCCATACCTGCTTCAATAACTGCTTTGTAACTGGAGTAGCTTATGGTTTATTTTCGGACAAATTGCAGACTATGGGAGCTTCTCATACAAGAGGAAAAACGTCTTTGTTCTTAAATTATCCCCAAAATCCTGATCAATCATCGACAAAGTTTTCATATTGGAATAATCTGATGGGAGACCCATCAGTAGCAGTTTGGCAGGGCTTTCCGCGAGAATTATCTATTGCTTGTGAAAATCATTATGCCAGCAGCATGAATAATATTGGCATACAGGTACTAAATGAATATGCTGATCCGGCTTGTGATCTGTACTGCTGCCTGTATAATGCATCTAATGATGAACAGCATTTTAGTTACAGTGATCAGGATGGCTTTGCCTATTTTGATATAGCTGACCTGGATTCAGATGAATATATTCTTACAGTGAATGGTAATAATTTTTATCCCAGGCAGGATACAATTTATATTGATTCGGAATATGATCTGTCAATTAGTGATCTTACATTTTATGATAATGGAAATAATGGAAGTTTTGAGCCAGGTGAAACTGGAAATTTGGCTTTTGAATTAATGAATAATAGTGACTATACCATTTCTCCAGTGGAAATAACGTTGTTCAGTAATTCAGAAGAAATTATCATTACTAATGGAGAAATACTCATTGAACAGCTTGAGCCAGATGAGACTGTATTGATTGATGGAATTGAATTGGAATATCAATGTAATCCTGATAGTGATCTACAAAAAATAATCGGAATCACCGTACAGTCGGATAATTACTCATTCTCTGATTCATACCAACTTCCAGTTACATTTCTCGAATTTTCGTTAATTGATTTCAGTTTCACTGATAATAATAATAATATTCCAGAGCCGGGAGAAGAAATATATTTTGATTATGAGATCACAAATTCGGGTGATTATGTATTAACAAATATTAGCCTGGAATTCAGCACAGCAAGTAATATCGTGTGGATCACTGACAATATCATCTCCCTTGAAAATCTTCAGCCAGAAGAGATATATCAATCTACTAACTCAATTGTATTAGATATTGCCCAGGAATTTATTGCTGGGAATAATGAGACTTTGATCTTGAGCATGAGCAATCCCGATGGTTTTGAGCAATCTATTGAATTGGAGGTATGTATTGGTGAAACCGGTATTGATCAACCAACCGGACCTGATGCTTTCGGGTATTGCCTTTACGATGAAAATGACTCGGAATATCAAGAACTTGCTTATGACTGGATTGAGATCAATGATTGCCCGGAATTGCCTCTTTATGACTCAGGTGATGAGGGTGCTTCCTGTACGGTTATGCTGCCTTTTACTTTCCGATATTATGATTTTGATTATGATTGTGTTACTGTCTGTTCAAATGGCTGGGTAGCTCCAGGAATCACTGAAAGTGCATCTTTTATGAACTGGGCTATTCCAGGTGAAGGTGGAATTTCACCGATAATTGCTGTATTCTGGGATGACCTGGTTAATACGGATAATATTAGCGGTATATACTATTATTACAACCCGGCAGAGCACTTTTTCATTATCGAGTGGGATCGCTTGCGAAATGACTGGGACAACAGTCAGGAAACATTTGAAATAATTATTTATGATAGGGATTATTATCCCAGCTCAAATGGTAATAATATTATGAAATTCCAGTATAAGGATTTCAATAATACTAATGCCGGAAATTATGAGGGAATACATGATGCCAATCACGGGCAATATGCCACTATTGGCATTGAAGATCAAACTGGCAGACATGGACTGCAATATACTTATAATAATGATTATCCTGATACTGGTTCCCAACTTGGTGATCAAAGTGCTTTGATGATAAGCGGACAACCAGTACCTGAGGATTCTGCCTGGGTTGTGATCGATGATTATCGTTTTATTAATTCAACCGGGCAGGAACTTGTGACTCCTGGAGATACAATTTCTCTTTCATTAGATTTATGGAATATTGGAAATGAACCCACTGAAGTGATCAATTTAATAATGAGTTGCGAAAATAACTCATTTATTGAATTTATTGATAATGAAATATTGATCACTGAAATTCTACCAGGATCATTGGCTGAAAACATTATTGGATTAAATTTCTGTATCAGTGAAAACTATCCCCCTCTGGAAGAATTACAGTTTAACCTTGAAATCATCAGCGGTGGACTGGTTTGGAACTATGGCTTGAATGTAGTTGTCTCTGCCCCTTTAATAGATTTTGATGAAGATATTATTAACTTTGGTGAAGTCTATTGCAATTATGAAGCAACCTATGAATTGATAATGGAAAATGATGGTACTGCACCTCTGGAAATTACAGAAGTTGTCAGTTCATCCCCAAATCTTATTTCAGATTTTTCCCCAATCGTGATTGACCCTGGTGATGAACAAAATCTGCTCCTTACCTTGCTGATTGATGAAATCGGGGAATTTAGCGCAACGCTGACAATTATCAGTAACTCAATTAATTCAAATACATTCATAATACCAGTAATGGGAATAGTAGTATTTCCACCCATAATAGAAGTTGATAGCACTTTACACTGTTTTGATGCGGAATTAGATGAAATAAACTGCTTCCCTATTGATATCAGCAATACTGGAGATGGGACATTATGCGTTTCAGCTCACCTGGAAGGTTTCTATAATTCCAGAAATGGGGCTTTATTTAGTAGTGGATATCTGAATCTTTCTCAACCTGTTATCACTGGTGAAGAATTCACCATTGAAGCCTGGGCACGGATGGATGGTCCCGGATTTCATGTATGGGAAACGAACACAATCTATGAACAAAGGGACAATGAACCCGAAGACTACAGGGCTATCATGACCTTCCACACGAGAACAATTTCAGGTAATAACTCATTCACTTTGCAGGGTGCTAATAGTACTGGCACAGTATTAAATACTCCTGCTCCACCCTTTGGTGATTGGCATCATTATGCCGTGACTGTTAACGAAGATTTTATAAATCTCTATCAGGACGGTCTATTAAAGGTTACTGAGATTAATAATGAATCAGGGGGATATACTTCCGGGGTAGACAATGTTGATATTGGAGCGCACAGATATAGTGGAATTTTGAAGTCATCCTTTAATGGTATGATGGATGAAGTGCGTTTTTGGGATAGAGACTTGACTCCCCTGGAAATTCTTGATCACCAGTATCATAGTGTTGATCCAGATTCAGAAAATCTCACTGCTTACTGGACTTTTAATAGCCTGTTTAACTGGCAGGAAATAACAGATAGTGGAATTGACACTACTCCATTTCCTGCTGTTGATCATTTTCAATCTGAAGCACCTATTAATGACTGGAGTAGCATCGATACTGAGTCATTGGTCGTTGAGGGTGGTGAAAGCAATGTTTTCAATCTGCAGGTTGATACTGCCTGGCTTGATTTAGGGGGTTCCTACCAGACAAACCTTGTTATGCAAACAAATGATCCTGAAGCTCAAAATATCGTTATCCCTATTGAAGTTACTGTTGTCCCATCATCTGAAGATCAAAATGAGATTCCTTATTCTAACCAGTTATCCCAAAATTATCCTAATCCCTTATTCCTGGATTCTAACTTCAGAGCAGCTACAATAATTGAGTACGATTTATTAGTAGAAGTTATTGAAGCCGAAATCATTATCTATAATATTAAAGGGCAAAAAGTAAAAACCTATGTCCTAGATCCAGAAATTACAAGACAGGGCAGCGTCTCTTGGTCAGGGGATAACAACAAAAATAGATTAGTAGGTAGTGGGGTATATTTTTATTCTTTAAAAACTGATGGTATTATCAGATGCAATAAGAAAATGCTTTTACTCAGGTAAGCTACAACCTGTTGATCTTCTTCAGGGATTTATATTTTAGAGAATACATCCGCAGGGCGTTGATGATATTGTCCTGTTTCTGAAACAGGTAGGCATATTTCCGAAAAACTGGTTGTTCTGTAATTTTATAGAGAACCTTTAACTGGGCAATATGAAGTCGCTGATATTGAATAGTGGCTGGGTCGATCTCAGGATACCAGTCTGCCTGGCAGAGATTATACCTGCTCCAATATCCCAGATCGTATATCGGTAATATATCCTCCACGGTCTGGATACCCGTATTGAATAGCTCCGCTGCAAGCTTATCGTCAGGAAATACTCTAATATAATCATAGATACCGAATAAGGCGAAGATCATACCGTTCAAGACCATTGTTGGTGCTTCAGCTGGATATTCCTCATAAAATGGCGCTGTCTTTATCATACTGGTAACTCCCCCATCTTCCACTGGAAAAGTAAATGGAGTCAGTGCCAGCCGTGCCAGATCAGCCCAGTCTTCGTTGTCTGTAAGCTGATAGCCCCTAAGGAGAATATTTATTGCTCTTGCCTGGGAAAATGCTGATTGCCAGGGACCAGAATTGTGATATTGAGGTAGTGGCACATTTGTAAGCCATCGGGCACCATATTTGTGACTTTCTTCGGCATTAGTCTCAAACCAGTGCGGGTACTTCAGGAAGCGTTCCTTGTCTTCTTCCTTACCTCTTTTCAGCCAGGTGTGAAATACCGCCAGTCCCATTTGACCAATTGTGATGGGAAAATAGACATATTCCTCACCTTCCACATCTATATAGGTCTTATTAACCGGAATACCATTTTCATCAAAATGATTAAGAAGTTTCTGGTCTTTACCACTGGAAACCCGTTTCTCATCAAACACAAAGTAATAATACCCCAACTCATTACCCTTTACATCATCTGCGATCCGATAACGCAATCTGGGCGTATTCAGATCATGCAGGAACTTTTTTAACATAAATATCTTTTTATTTTCCGTCATAATACTTCTCCAAAGAAATCTGCCAGTTTATTTGTTAGCTGACGACGATGAAATTGCTCAATATACTTATCATCAACCTTAATTTCATTATTATTCATCCAGTTTTCAAAGGCATTATTAATTATTTCCAGCCAGTCAGAGCCAGCAGCAAATACATTTCCACAACCACTTTGCCTTATAATCTTTGCGGTATCACCTTCAGGATCTCCTGCTCCCAGCACGGGACGCTGCATAGCGATATATTCAAAGATCTTACCCGGTATATGGCCTTGATAATTTGCCAGCTTCTCCAGAAATATCAGGTTCACTGAGGCTGATCCCATCATCGATAAAGCCTTGTTATGTGGCTGATAACCACTAATCTGCAAAACCTCTGGCGGAACATATTTTCTGATCTCATCAACTATCTCGTTATTAACTTTTCCTACCAGCACTAACTGTGTTTTTGCTCTTTTTTCATGATCAGCAAGGAATTTTTGAAGTCCCTCAAAGAATTCAAAATAGAATCTATTTGATGTAATGCCTCCAGCATGCAGGAGGACAAAGTTTTTTCCCTTTTCAACCTTAGCATTGATCACTTCATCATCATAGCCATTTGTGATCGTTTCACGCGGCTTACCATCTTCTATCGGCAACAGCTTCTGAAACATACTGCTGGCAGTGGTCACACCATCGCATTCCTGCAAAACCTTCCTCTCGAGATATTCATCCAGGTATTTTGCCAGGAAACAGCGATTTGCCTTATGATAATAATGTATCTTTGTCCAGGGATCACGGAAATCCGCTATCCATTTAAGGTTATATTTTTTCTTCAGTTTCTGCGCAATGAGATGAGTGGTTGGAGGAGGAGAACTGGAATAGATAAGATCAATATTTTCTTCTCTGATAATCCTGCCAGCTGTCTTCACTGCTGAGGCTATCCAGCCGATTTTGGCATCAGGAACAAATAAATTAAGCCTTATCCAGTGGGCAATACGCATCTTCCAGTTCAATTTCCTGGCAGCCAAAACTGCTACAGGAATATTATCTTCCTTTTTCCCGGTAAACTTTCTATAAATCACATCAGGTTCATAATTCTTTGTTTGATATACTTTCACATCAGATGGTATTTCGGAGATCAAACTGTGGTCATAAGCTGGAAAATTACCTATATCAACCGTGAGAACTATTGGTTCCCAACCAAATTCAGGCAGGTATTTAACGAATTTCAGTAACCGTTGCACTCCTGGTCCACCCGCAGGCGGCCAGTAGTATGTGATAATTAAAACCTTAGGCATTATCGTCTTTTGATTGACCCTTAATATTTTCGGCTTTTCGCTTTTCTTCTTTTGCTACAGCAATGCTGCCCACAAAATCATCAAGTTCTGCCTGCGGCACCATTTCAATAATTGCATTCAATATCTCCAGCATATTAGGAAAAGCCATGGTTAACTCCTGCAATTTCAGCTCACCATCACTTCCCCTATAATGAACATCCAGGATCCTTCGTCGAGCTTTGGTGAGTTTAATGGATACAAAATCTTCCCAGCGTATATACACATTTCTTTTCAGCAGGTAAGTAAATTCCATCCCTTCCTGCCGGAAAATAAGTCTATTAAGTGTAAAAAGGTTGCGCAGTAGAGAATTTAAAGCAAAAAAAATAATTAAAAAAGGTACTAACTTAGTGAAAGCAGATGAATCTGCATCCACTTTGTTAAAAATCAGCCAGCCAGCGTAGACAATTGCCAGGAGGGAGAATATAATCGTGAACCAGCGAATAAATCTGTTAAACCAATAGGAACGAGGGAATCCCTTCCTTTCGTTAATATTCAGATATTCTTGAAATTTACTCATATCCCGCACTTCTTAATATATTCACTCAGATCTTCTGCCACTGATGATGGAGCACTGAAAAAACCAAAAAAATTCAAGTCTGAGCCATGCCCGTGAAAATCACTGCCACCCGTTTTTATCAAACCATGTTCATCTGCCATCTTTTTATATCTGGCAGTTTCATCAACAGTATGCCGACTGTAAAATACTTCCAGACCCTGAATACCAATATCGATCAGGTGCTGCACCAGATCATCATCCCTGTAGATATAGGGATGAGCCAGCACAGATACTCCTCCGGCTTTTTTGATCGCTTCAATTACAAATTCTGCTTCAGGAGCTGGTTTGGGCACATAGCAACTTTTTCCTTCGCCAATATAATTATCAAAAACATCACGGGTATCACGGCAATAGCCTGCATCAATTAATGCCCTGGCAATATGCGGTCTGCCTACCAGGTTCAGCTTACCAGTAAGATTGATAACATCACGAAAATCAAGTGACATTCCCAAAGCTGCAAGCAGTTTTACGATTTTCTTAGCTCGCTTTAGCCTGCCTTTCTCTATACCATGCAGAAATGATTTGAATGATTTATTTTTCACATCAAATCCATAAGCCAGTATATGAACGTCTCTACCCCAGCAGAGTGAACTCACTTCCACTCCGGGCAGTATCCGAATGTCATAATGTGCTGCCAGTTTCATCCCCTGAATGCATCCTTCGATTGTGTCGTGATCGGTTATGGAAATCAGCTCATAGCTGTATTGCTGCAGCATCTCCAGCAATTCCCGCGGTGAAAACACCCCATCAGAATAACTGGTGTGGATATGTAAATCGAGCTTATCCATCTTCACCAATACCCCTTTAAATATTTTTTATCTTTAAATACCTATTTATCTTTTTCAGTATTTCATGTAAAGTAAAAGCTCACAATCATCTTTTTTTATTCATATTTTATTTTAGTTCAAAAACTTATTGACATAATTTTGACTGATATTCTTGTTCTCTTTGCTGCTTTATTAAACAGCATCAGGTATTTTGCTATACTGTTATCATACATCTACCTGGTTATCTCGCTAAAAGGGAGTTTAAATTGGGTACTAATCAAATTTGCTAGTTATTCTGAGTGTTGTCCTCGTTGCTGTGGGGACAGCTCTTGGTATTTTCATCTTTCAAAACCAGTCGCAGAATACTAACCGCCAGCTACTGGTAACTGACCTTAATTTCCTGGGTACTGAAGCTCTCAGGTTCTGGCGGACTCCAGTCAGTATGGGCGGTGGAGCACCCACTATTACGACAGAAGATCAGGCACAACTGGAATTTTATCTCCACTGGTCTGGTAACACGACCACAACTGCTTCCGGGACCTACTCTGTTCTGGCAAATGATGACGGAACCATTAATGTTACTGGTATTGGCACTGAGATAGGAAATGATAATGAAAATCCAGTTCGTGCCGAAATGATCGTGGATACTAATTCTGATCATCTCCTCACAATAACATTAGTAAATTGATCTCTTATATCTAATTCTTCAGACTTTCACTCTCCAGCTACTTACTTTATTAAGATTAAATCACAGCTCCTCTAATCTTATCAAAAAGATAAGATATATCACCCTGTATATCAAATTGATAATACCCACCACCACTTGATCAATAAGGCTATTAATAATTATTAGTATTTTTATCTTCTTATATATCAACATAATAACACAGGTGTATTACCGCATTAATACACTAATTTTAAGCTTGGCACGATGATTGCTCTTATAAACAGTGAAATTGATAATGTGGAGGCAAGAAAATGAAAGAAAGAAACTTTGTTACTCGCTGGAACGAAAGAAAAGCAAGATTCCCAAGGAGAAATGCAAGATGAAAAAGCAAAACCTGATCAGTATCTGGAGAAATAGAAAACAAAAATACCAAGGAGGCTCAAGATGAGACGAACTTCATTGCTTAGCAGATGGCAGGAAAAACGCAGTCGTTATACACGGGGGTGATCATGAAAGCCCGAAAGAAACAAAAATAACCGGCAAGTTGAAAAGCTTGCCGGTTTTATTTTTTATAATACCTTTTCGATTCTGAATAAATAGTTTATTAAATCATCTAAGTACAAAATAAGTAACCCAATATAAAACAGCTCCAAAAGCAATTAAACCAGTCAGCATTAACTGCGAAACAACTTTAAATTTGATCTCTCTTGGAGTAAGTGGTCGTTTTTCCTTTCTCAGCTTCTTCTCTTTCATTGAACCTATCACCACAGCAGATCAGGCACAACTGGAATTTTATCTCCACTGGTCTGGTAACATTTCCACAACTGCTTCCGGGACCTACTCTGTTCTGGCAAATGATGACGGAACCATTAAAGTAACTGGTATCGACACTGAAATAGGAAATGATCGTGGATACTAATTCTGATCATCCCCTCACAATAACATTAGTAAATTGATCTCTTATATCTAATTCTTCAGACTTTCACTCTCCAGCTACTTACTTTATTAAGATTAAATCACAGCTCCTCTAATCTTATCAAAAAGATAAGATATATCACCCAGTATATCAAATTGATAATACCCACCACCACTTGATCAATAAGGCTATTAATAATTATTAGTATTTTTATCTTCT
>JAVCDJ010000036.1 GCA_030765845.1 Candidatus Stygibacter australis | reverse complement strand
CGCAAGAATTTTATGATGAATAAAAGAACTATTAAGATAATATTGTAAAGAGATTTTTTAAATTACTAAATACCTGGCATCCCCCTGTTTTTCTTTGAATTTTATATTATAAATAATTGAATTATAACATGTTACATCATGCAATTTAATCGAATTATATTACACCCTGAAGGGGTGATATTTCAATAGCCACGGGTAAAACCCGTGGAAAATAAAGCAACAAATATACCCCACCCCATCTCGTTTTCGGCTACGCCGAAAACGAGATGGGGTGGGGACTTCACGTGATTTTGAATCCATGGGTTTCACCCATGGCTATTATTGTGATGCCCCTGCAGGGCATTTTTGAAGTCAGTAAAATATTTTAATTTCGGGGGGATGCGTATTTATATTAAATACTTGTTGACACTTTTCTTAAAAAGTGGATATTATCAATAGTCAAGAATCTTTATCAGGGAGTTCTTATGAATAGTTGGAAAGAATGGTGTTTAATGATTCATAGAGACGATTCCAGAAGAGAAAGTAGGGAGGACAAATGTATAATGATCCAACCTTGATCGAGATATTACTAGTAGATGACGATCCGGGAGATATCGAATTGACCCGGGAAGCATTATCTACCTCGAAATTCAAACTACGAATTTCAGAAGTGCATAATGGGGTAGAATGCCTGGATTATTTACACAAAAGAGGAGAATACTCAGATGCACTAAAACCGGATCTGATACTACTTGATTTGAATATGCCTTTTAAGGATGGCAGGGAGACTTTAAAAGAGATCAAGGGAGATCCTGAGCTGAGAGTTATCCCTATAGTCATCTTAACTACTTCTGAAGATGATGAAGATATAGTGAAAACCTATGCCTCTGGAGCCAATTGTTTCGTAACAAAGCCAGTTGGTTTGGATCAATTACAAAAAGTGGTTAGTATGATAGAGAGTTTCTGGTTTACAATTGTGAAATTTCCAATAAAAGATGAATAAAAGAGGTTTTGACTATGTTGACTAAAGTCCTTTATTTAGAGGATGACATTGTTGATTATGAATTAGTGAAAGAATATTTGCAATTAGTAGAGACTTTCAACCATGATCTTATTCTGGTAAAAGATTTTGAGATGCTTCATTCAGAGTTATTTGCTTCCGGAAATAGTTATAATGTAATTTTAATGGATCTGGGATTGAAAGACAGTAGAGGAATAGAAACATTTGAACGGTATTTAGACCTGGGTCTGCAGATCCCGGTGATAATATTAACAGGTCTTGATGATGAGCTTACTGGATTAGAAGCGATAGCAGAGGGAGCTCAGGATTATCTGGTAAAGGGTAGATTCAATGAGATAACGCTGGTGAAAGCGATCCGTTATGCCATAGAGCGATCCAAAATAGAGAAGAAATTAGCTGATAACGAATTGCAGTACAGGACAATATTTGAATCAGTGACTGATGCCTTGATAATTCATGATAAAAGTGGCAGGATCATCGAGATAAATCCTGCTGCAACAGAATTATATGGATACAGCCGGGAAGAATTTCTGGATTTACAGGTTACAGATCTGGTGCATGAGGATCGGAAAAAGTTTGTTGAAGAGAGTATTATTAATATTTCTCAGGGATATGTCCACCGGGGGGAATCAAAAGATATTTGCCTGGATGGCAGGGATATCTACACATCAATTGTGAGTAAGCAGATTCATTATCAGGGTGAGGAAAAAGTACTTTCAGTTATACATGATATAACAGCCCTAAAGGAAACTGAAGAGAAGTTGAAGCGACATCGAGCTGAACTGGAAGAACAGGTGAAAGAAAGGACAGTAGAATTAAGGAAGAAATATGATGAGCTGGAACATCACTATACGCTGGTAATAGGAAGAGAGTTCAGAATAAAAGAATTACGGGATGAAGTGGCTGCTTTGAAGCAGGAAATACACAACATGAAATTCACCAGGAATGGTTAGGGTTGATGAAAGGGAGGTGTTAGTGACCAAGAAACTAAAAGATGTTATTGAACTTAAACAGGTAAAAGAAATACTTAATGATTTTTTTGAAGCGACCGGTTTTCCCATAGGAATAATTCAAACTGATGGTGAAATCGTAATAAAAAGTCGTTGGCAGCCTATCTGCGAAAAATTCCATCGGGAAAATACGGACAGTCTGAAAAACTGTCATGAGAGTGACAAAATGATTTATCAGCATCTTAATACTGAGAGTTATGTGGAATATAAATGCCTTAATGGGCTGGTAGATGCAGCGATACCGCTATTGATAGATGATGAACATGTGGCATCACTTTTTTTTGGTCAGTTTTTTTATGATGATGATGTACCGGGGGAAGAATATTTTATAAATCAGGCAAAGCAGTATGGTTTTGATGAAAAGGAATATATAAAGGCATATCAGCTGGTTCCAGTTTTTAGTCATGATCAGGTAAAGAGAGTAATGGGATTCTGCCGTTCCCTGGTGAACATGCTTGTGGATATGGGTCAAAAGAATCTGAAATTAAAAACTGCAATTGATGATCAGGCAGAAAATGCCAGGAAACTGATATTAAGTGAGCAAAGGTATAAAAATCTAGTGGAAACATCAATTGACCCGATTTTTACGATGAATAGAAGTGGGGAATACCTCTTTATAAATCAAGCAGCAGCCAGTCAATTGGGAGGAAAACCCGAGAATTTTATTGGCAGGAAAATGCAGGAATTTTTTCCAGAAAAAATAGCAAAGCAGCAATTATCCACAATTCAAAAGGTAATTGATAAGAATAATGTGATAAAAGTAGAAACTAAGACGCTGGTGAAGGGAGAAATTCGCTGGTATAGTATGAATATACATCCAGTGGAGGATGACGAAGGGAATGTGATATTTGCCCAGTCTGTTGCCAGGGATATTAGTGGGTTAAAGCAAATACAGGAAAGTATTGAAGAGCAGGGAAAATTTCTAGAGAGCATTTATACCGGGACATCAGCAGCAATATTTGTGATGGATGTAGCTCCTGATGGCAAATTTGTCTATAAGAGTTTAAATCCAGCCCATGAAAAGGTGTCAGGATTACGGTCTGAGGATCTGATAGGGAAAACACCTGATGATTTGGATGATGTGCTTTCAGCAGAAATTATTAGAGAAATAAAAGCCTATTACCAGAGTTGTCTCGATTGTGGAGAGAGCGTAAGTTATGAAGAAATGTTACCTATATTGGGGAAAAATATCTGGTGGTTGACTACTTTAACACCGCTCCGGGACGTCAGTAATCGGATCTTTCGCATAATAGGGTCATCAATTGATATAACTGAATTAAAAAAGGTGCAGCAGGAATTGGAATATCACCGAAAAAATCTGGAAAAGATGGTTGATCAGCAGACCCAGGAATTACAGGCAGCTAATGAGAAATTACGTGAAGGAGAAGAAAAATATCGCAGTATTTTTGAATCGGTAACTGATGCTATATTTATCTGCAATATGAAAGGAGAGTTTGTAGAAGTTAATCAGGCAGCTACAAGCATCTATGGTTACAGCAGGGAAGAGCTTCTAAAAATGTCACCTGCAGATCTGGTCCATCCTGATTATAGTGAAGTGCTTCAGGATTTTTTTACAACTGCTAGTGCCGGCAGATTATTTAAGGGCGAAACAATTGACATCGCCAAAAATGGTGACAGACTCAATTCATCCATAACTGGTAAAAGTATAATCTACAAGGGTAGCACTCACCTGATGGCAGTTGTGCATGATCTCACAGATCTTAGAAAGGCTCAAAGCCAGGTTGATAATTTCTTCAGCAATACCTTGAGTTTATTATGTATTGCAGGCACAGACGGATATTTCAAAAAAATCAATCCTGCCTGGGAAAAATTACTTGGTTATACCACAGAAGAGATCCTGGCAACTCCATTTGTGGATTTTAGTCATCCGGATGACATGGAACCAACCCTGCGGGAAGTAGAGAAATTATCTGAAGGTGCCAAGATGGCAAATTTTTCTAATCGCTATAGATGTAAAGATGGCAGTTATAAATGGTTGAGCTGGACATCAGTGCCAGTAGGGGATGTTCTTTATGCAGCGGCAATTGACATTACAGAGATGAAAGAATCAGAGAAGCGGTTAAAAGAAGAGAAAGAATTTACAGAAACAGCCGTAAATTCTTTGCCCGGCGTATTTTATATGCTTGATTCCAAAGCCAGTTTCGTTCGCTGGAACAGGAATTTTATAAAAATAACGGGCTATACTAATGAAGAGATGTCAAAGATCAGTGCCCAAAGCTTATTTCCCAAAGAAGAACAGGAAGAAATAGGTCGTGCAATTGGAAAAGTATTCAGCGAGGGGGAGTCAATTGTAGAAGGCAATATTATTACTAAATCAGGAGAATATGTTCCCTTTTACTTCACTGGTTACCGGATAGAAATTGATGGAGAAATTTATCTTGTAGGAACAGGAATAGATATAAGTGAACTTAAAGTAGCAGAGAAGAAGCTGCAGGGTATTATGTCAGAGCTGGAACGCTCAAACACTGACCTTGAGAATTTTGCCTATGTGGCATCACATGATCTGCAGGAGCCACTGCGTAAGATATCCAGTTTTACGAGTTTATTAGAGCAGCGTTATAAAGAATTACTTGATGAGCGTGGTTTGAAATACATGCATTATATTACAGATGGTGCTTCCAGAATGCAGAAATTGATCAATGGACTTCTTAAGGTATCTCGTGTGAGTACGAGAGGAAAAGAATTTGATAAAGTTGATATGAAAGAAGTTATGCATCAAGTGCTTGATAGTTTAAGTATGCTGATCAGAGAAAAAAGTGGCAACATTGTAGTAGAAAGTTTACCGGAAATATTTGCTGATGAAAATCAAATGATCAGTTTATTGCAGAATTTAATTGGTAATGCTTTGAAATTCTGCAAGGATAGAATTCCTGAGATAAAAGTTGCAGTTCAGGAACGTAAGCAGGACTGGCTTTTTACTATTGAAGATAATGGTATTGGTATTAGTCCTGATTTGCATGATAAAATTTTTATCATATTTCAGAGACTGCATAATAGAGATGAATACCCAGGGACAGGTATTGGGCTGGCAGTATGTAAAAAAATAGTAGAACGACATGGGGGTAATATCTGGTTGGAGTCTGAACCTGAAATAGGGACTAAATTCTATTTCACTATTAGTAAAAAAATAGGGATCAATAACTAAGGACAAAATAATGGAAAATGAAAAGAGATTTAAAAATGATGAAAAAAGAATGCAAATTGCAATCCACATATTAATGGGAGAATTGATTGTTCTTTCAATTCTCAATTTCATCGACCCTCATTTACTTTGGAAACACTTTGAATATATAAACTTCCCTATACATTCTTCAATTGAAGCAATAGGAGCATTAGCAGCAATGTTAATGGGATTTATGTCAATCAGGTTTTTGGTAGGAATTAAGGAACCAAGATATGTAATGATTTCATTAGGATTCATGGTGATGGGATGCTGGGATTTGTTCCATTCGTTTTTAAGTAGTGGGCATGGATTTGTATTAACCCATAATCTTTCATTGCTGAGTGGGGGATTTTTCTTTTTTCTGATCGTATTCAATTGGTCAGAAAAGTCTCGAAATAGAAAAACCATGCTAAAAATCCTGCTAATCGCAATTATCGTTGTTTTGGGATTATGGATTAAAAATTATCGCAATGCATTACCTCAGATGATTATGGAACATGAACATGAAGGACATATTGGTCACGCAAGTGGATTTACTCCATTAGCAAATGCCATGAATATCATCGCAGGATTTTTATTTTTTATAAGCAGTATCAAGGTATATATCGATTATCTGAAATATAAAAAAATAGGTCTCCTACTTCTTAGTTTTCTAGCGCTAATAACAGCCTGTGCAGGATTTTTATTTTCATATTCCGTTGTCTGGGCTGATAGCTGGTGGTTCTGGCATGTACTTAGGTTAATAGCATTCGTTGTGCTGATGGCTTATATGCTGGTCCAATTTTCTATCGTACTTTCAGAAAGGACAAGTAATCTAAAGGCAATGAAAGAAAGTGAAGAGAAATTCAGACGCCTTTTTGATTCTGAACCAGATGCCATTTTTCTTGCTGACCCCACTACTGGAATATTAATAGAGGTTAATAAAGCAGCAGAAAAATTAACAAAAAGATCATCTTCGGAATTAGTCGGAATGCATAAATCAAAACTTTATCCAATGGATAAAAGAGAACAAATTTCCGAAATGTTCAAAGAAATTGCCAGTATTGGTTCACAAAAGCCGCATGAAGTAGAAATAATAGACTCCAAGGGTATAATTATTCCAGTTGAAACCTTAGTTATGAAAATCCAAATAAATGATCGGCAGGTTTTAATTGGGATATTCAGAGATATTTCAGAGCGAATAAAATTACAAGAAGCTCGTCGTAAAACTGAAGCTAAATTCAGCCGATTCGTGGAACTTGTACCCATCCCACTTTGTAATATTGATCAGGTGACTGGAGAGATCAAATATATTAATAAGACATTTAAAAGTTTATTAGGTTATACTGAAGAAGATTTGCCGACAATAAACGAATGGTGGCAATTAGTATTTCCTGATGAGAGCTACCGTAAATGGGCTATTAATAATTGGGAAGAAGCAGTAAAAAGTGCCGTACTAAATGATACGGATATTCAATCAGACACTTATAAAGTGACCTGCAAAAATGGCGAAGTTCGTGAGATAATCATTGGTGGAGTATTGATCGAGAATGATATACTGGCAACATTTGTAGATATTACAGACTTGAAGAATGCTGAACGGATTATGCTGGAACAGCAGGATCAACTCACCTCAATGTTCAATGGGCTGGATGATCTGATTTATGTAGCTGACCCGGATACTTATGACCTGCTTTATATAAATGATGCCTTTGAAAGACTTTTTGGTAAAGACAATTTATCCCGAAAGTGTTATGAAGTACTGCAGGGAAAAGATTCACCCTGTCCATTTTGCACAAACAAAATTATTTTAGAAGAAAGACCCGGGGAATCCTATACCTGGGAATTACAAAATGAAAAAAATCATAAGTGGTATCGCTGTTTTGATAAAGGCATATTATGGTCAAATGGCAAGATGGTAAGATTCGAGATGGCAATGGACATCACTGATATCAAAGCAACCGAGCAGGAGATAATTGATGAGAAAGAGATGTTTGAATCTACCATTGACAGTATGCCGGGAATATATTATCAAATCAATATGAAAGGTAATTTTGTAAGATGGAATCAAATGTTTAAACAGGTTTCAGGATACAATGATGAGGAAGTGAGAGGGATGGTGGCTCTGAATTTATTCAATGACAATGATAAGGATAGAGTTGCCAGAGCGATGGAGGGAGTATTTAAATTTGGAGAAAGCGAAGTTGAAGCTGATTTTGTAATCAAATCAGGTGAAGAAATTCCATATCTCTTTACCGGCAGAAAATTTGTTATCAAGGGTGAACCTTTCCTTATAGGTATGGGACTTGATATCAGCAATCTTAAGACAATTGAAAAGAATTTACGGAAATCTAATAAGGAACTGGAAGCTTTTAATAGAATCGCAGTGGGCAGAGAAAAGCGGATGATAGAATTGAAAGAAATGATCAATCTTTTAAGCCGTCAACTTCATCGAGATGAACCATATGATCTGTCATTCTTACATCCTGAATCAGGAGATGATAAAATATGAGACATAACATAAATGAAATAATTGATATTGATCGACTTCAGAGTCTTATGGATAAATTCTTTTCAGTCACAGGAACTGGTACAGCCATTATTGATTTAGAAGGTGAAATGATCACTGCCAGTGGCTGGCAGGATATATGCACAAAATTTCATCGAGTAAATGCTGAAACCTGTAAAAATTGTCTTGAGAGTGATACAGCATTGGCAAATAGTCTGGCAAAGGGTGAAAAGTTTAATATTTATCGCTGCTTGAATGGTCTGGTTGATGTCGCTATGCCTATTCATATAGGTGGAACACATAGAGCAAATCTGTTTATCGGACAATTTTTAACCGATGAACCGGATCTGGAATTTTTTCGTAAGCAGGCAATAGAATTTGGCTTTCCTGAAAACGAATACTTAGAGGCTTTGGCAAAGGTTTCAATACTTACTGAAGCAGAAGTGAAAGCTAAGCTGGAATTTTTAACCGAAATAGCAGATTTTATCGGGGAGATTGGCATACATAAGCAGGAGACTATCACTGTTAAAAAAGAACTTGAATCTCGAGTAGAAAAAAGAACAAGAGCTTTGAAAGATGCTCAAATGGCTACTCTGAATATTATGCAGGATGTGGAAGAAGAGAGAAATAGAACAGAAAAATTGAATATTGATCTGCAAAAAACGAACCAGGAGCTTGAAGCTTTTGCTTACGTGGCATCTCATGATCTGCAGGAACCTTTGCGGAAGATTTCCAGTTTTACTGAACTCCTGGAAAAACGGTATTCTGAAAATCTGGATGAACGTGGTCTTAAATATATGAAATATATTACTACTGGTGCAAAAAGAATGCAGCAATTAATATCTGATTTATTGCAATTTTCTCGGATAGGTTCAAGGGAGAAACCCTTTGAAGCAGTTAATTTTAATGAAATACTAACTAATGTTATTGATAATCTGAGTGTTGTGATCGAAGAAAAGAAGGCAGTTGTCGACATTAACGAATTACCTACTGCTGTCGCAGATCAATCACAAATGGGTCAGTTATGGCAGAATTTACTGGGAAACGCCTTGAAATTTACCAGTGAGAAAGTACCGGAAATTTTGATTGGCAGCAAGGAAATGGCTGATTACTGGCTCTTTAGCATACGTGATAATGGGATTGGAATTGAACAGGAATATAAGGATAAGATATTTGTGATTTTCCAGAGATTGCATGATCGCGAGAGTTATACAGGTACCGGGATAGGACTGGCGATCTGTAGGAAGATAGTGGAACGACACGGAGGGGCGATCTGGTTTGAATCAGAACCCCGTGATGGAACTACTTTTTATTTTACTTTGAACAAGAATCTAGGGAATTAATAGAAATATCTTTACAAAAAAATGATACATATATAAAAATCTATGAAGATAAAAGAAAAGGAAGGGAAAATGACTAATGCTACTATGATAGAGATATTGCTGGTGGATGATGATCAGGGAGATATAGATTTAACACTGGAAGTACTTGAATTGTCCAAGATCAAACTTAACATCAATACAGTTAAGGATGGGGTAGAGTGCATGGAATATCTTCGCAAACACGGAAAGTATGAAAATGCTATTACTCCTGACCTGATTTTTCTTGATCTAAATATGCCCCGGAAGGATGGCAGAGTAACTTTGCAGGAGATCAAGGATGACCCTGAATTAAAACGGACCCCTGTGGTAATACTCACAACTTCCGATGCAGATAAAGATATTGTGGGTACTTACACAAGCGGGGCAAATTGTTATGTGAAGAAACCTGTTGGATTGGATGAATTTCAAAAAGTAGTTCAGACTGTTGAAAATTTCTGGTTTACTGTGGTCAAATTACCTACAAAAATATAGGCAGCTATGGAAAATTATTCGCAAGAAAAAGTAAAGATATTGCTTATCGAAGACGATATAGCAGATATTGAATTGCTTGATGCATATTTAAGTGATGTTGAGAATTTTTATTATGATCTCACATCAGTTTATTCTCTGGAAGAAGCCAGAGATGTTTTTACTGAGCAGGATTTTTCGATAGTGATAATGGATCTGGGACTTATTACTTCCCGGGGTATAGATACTTATCGAGCCTTCAGAGTTCTCAGAATTGATCTGCCGGTATTGATTGTGACGGGATTGAATGATCAGGAAACAGGTATGCAGGCTATCAATGAAGGTGCTCAGGATTACCTTGTTAAAGGGCAATTTGATGGTAACAGTATGGTGCAGGCAATACGTTATGCAATTGCCAGGTATCAAATAGAAGAAAAACTGAGAAAATCTAATAAAGAACTCAGGAGATTGAAAAATAATCTTGAACAGCAGGTAGCTAATACCGTAAAAATGATGATGGAAAAAGATTCTTCACTCATTTCGCAATCTCAGCAGATACTCACCGGTGAGATGGTCAGCAATATCGCAAACCAGTGGAAACAACCCCTGAATTCTTTGAGTATGATCATTCAGACGATCAAAGATGCTTATGACTTTGATGAACTCACACCCCAAAAATTCGATGAAAAGGTAAATTTAAGTATTGAACTTATTAATTTTCTGGCCAGGACCATTGATGATTTCAGAGAATATTTTCTGCCTGGAAAGCAAATGCAGATTTTTGATCTGCATACCCTTGTAGAAAAATCTATCGGTTTTGTTGAGTTCAGTTTTGAAGCAGATATGGTAAGAATTGAACTGGATTTTGAGAAAAATTGCACTGCAACTGGCTATCCCAATGAATATTCCCAGGCTTTTCTTAATATTATCAATAATGCCAGAGAAGTGATAAAAGAGCGAAATATTGAGAATTCGGAACGGATTGTGAAGATAAAAGTATTCATGGATAATGATAAATCAGTTCTCACAGTGGAAGATAGGGCTGGAGGTATATCACCAGAAAACCTTCCAAAAATATTTGAACCCTATTACACAACCAAGAAGGGTAAAGGTACTGGTGTTGGCTTGTATGTTGCCAAAAATTTAATAGAAAAAAATATGGGTGGCAGATTAACCGTAAGTAGCACAGATAAAAGCACCACCTTCAGAATAGAACTAAAGTAATATCCCAAACCAAGACCTTGCGAATGGTGCCTGCACCTTCGCAATGGTCGAACAGAGAACAAAGAATAGAACACTGATGACACTGATAACGCTGATCAACACAGATATGAAAACTATACCGACTGATTTTGCTTACTCCCTAAATAGTTAGCTTCTTTATTTCTTTCCAAGGATTGAAGAAGGCTTTTTCTCATGGTTAACCCCCTTTTAATCTATTACTGTAGAAATGGACTATTATTTCTACATCAATTGATGATTTTACCTGAATTACTGATGTTTTTATTTATTCTGGCAGAGAGAAGTAAAATGTAGCTCCCTTATCCTCTTCTGCTTCTGCCCAAACTTTTCCATCGTGCTTATGGATCACTTTATCTACTATTGCTAATCCCACGCCAGTACCCTCATAGTTCTCGGAATTTTGTAACCTCTGAAACACTATGAACAATTTCTGGGAATATTGATCATCAAATCCAATCCCATTATCTTTAACAAAATAGACTACCTGCTGTTCTTCTTTATAACAACCAACTTCAATTTTTGCTGGGTCTCTGAGATTCGTGAATTTTATGGCATTTGCTAGTAAATTGGATATTACGTGCTTTAAAAGTGATTCATCTGCTGCTATTGGAAGCAAAGAGTGACAGACAAAATCTATTTTTTGCTCAGAAGCTAAAGATTTTTGTTCTTCATACACGGATGTAAATAATTTATTCATATCTATCTGAGTTTTGACAATATTTTGCCTGCCTAAGCGAGAAAATTCCAACAAATCCTCAATTAACTCGCCCATTTTACGGGTGCTATCTACGATAATTTTGATCATGCCTTTACCTTCATCGTCTAATCTCTCAAAATAATCTTCATATAAAGCATAAGTAAAACCAGATATCGCTCGTAGCGGGGCTTTCAAGTCATGTGAGACAGTATAAGAAAACGATTCCATATCTTTGATTGATATTTCTAACTGGTGTGTGCGTTCCTTCACTCTATCTTCCAATTCATCATTCAATTGATGTATTTTAAGCTCGGCTATCTTTCGATCAGTGATATCTACTGCTACCAGAACAGCTCCCTGGATTGCTCCATTGCGATTTATCAAAGCTGAGCTTGATATCAAAGCAGGTACTTCATTGCCATCTTTCCTGATGATCACTGCTTCTATTTTATTAAAGGTGAAATTGTTTTTGTCTGAGGAACTATTATTTTCATTTAATGTATTCAGCCAGGGAGTATATAGATCATTTGTGAATAATTTTAAATCATTGGAACCGACCATTTCTTCAAATTTATAACCCCACAAATTTACGGCAGCGTTATTAACAGTCTTGATTTTACCATCCAGAGAAAATACTACTATCGAATCATTAACTGACATCAGGATGCTTTCCAGGTAATTCCTTGATTTCTCCAGTTCTATCTTATCCAGTAATTCCTTCTTTTGCTTATCAAGCTGCAAAAACACTTTTACTTTACTGTTCAGGTAAAATGGATTATAGGGTTTGGTTACAAAATCGACTCCTCCTGCTTCATAACCCTTAAATACATGTAATTCATCTGAATAAATTGCTGAAAGAAAGATCATGGGCAGGTGTTTTGTAAGTTGTTCATTTCTCAAATATTCTGCTAACTCATATCCATCCATCTCCGGCATTTGCACATCGAGGATTGCCAAGGCAAACTCATGGTTGAGGGTCGCTTTCAAAGCTTCATTGCCACTGCTGACGGAAATTATCTCTACGTCAAGTTCCTGCAGAACCTGCTCCAGAGCTATCAGATTTTCCCGCTTATCATCCACGATCAATATTTTCTGTCTATCACTCATAACTTACTCCTATTCTTGCTATAAAGCAGTATTCTTTATATTTGAGAGTTTTATTATTAATTCCCCTATTTGCTCCAGTGGTAACACCTCGTCTATTACTCCAATATCTATTGCCGATTTGGGCATCACAGAAAATTCTGCTGTCGATGGCTCTTCTGCTATTGTAAATCCTCCGCTTTCTTTGATCTTTTTCATCCCCATCGTACCATCAGAATTAGAACCGGTCAGAATAATCCCTATCAATTTATCTCCCCAGGCATTAGCAGCACTTTCAAACAATACATCTATAGATGGACGTGAATAATTAACCTTCTCATCAATTGAGAGAGAAATCGTTTTTTTTCTCTCGACCAAAAGGTGATAATTTGGCGGGGCAAGATAAATTATTCCTGGTTTGATTTTTTCCTTATCGATTGCTTCTTTGACACTAAGTTGAGATATTTTATTGAGCAGGTTCGCCAGATAGCTATCCTCTGATGGAGCAAGATGCTGCGTTACTAAAATGGGCAGACTGAAATCAGCCGGAAGAAACGAAAATATTTTTATTAATGCCTTCATGCCTCCCGCGGATACTCCTATGACTATGGCTTTGTATGATTTTTCATTCATATTGTTACCTGCTGAGTTTAGATAACTCCTCCTGTAAATACAGCTTGCGATATATTTTTGAATTACCCTCTACCGCATGGTATTTTTTATTCCCGTCCCAGAACATCAAACTTTCCTTATTACCCAAACACAGGAATCCGCCCTGTAAAAGACTATCATCAAACAGATTTAATGCTCGATTCTGAAGATTTGCGTTAAAATAGATCATCACATTACGACACAAAATCAGGTTCATCTCGCTAAATGTAAAGTCTGAAGCCAGATTGTGATTTGCAAATGTGATATTCTTTTTCAATGACTTATCCATTACTATGGACTCATATTTAGCATGATAGTATTGTGAAAAAGATTCACTGCCACCAGACTGTTGATAATTCTTTGTACACTGCTGGATATTATCCAGTTTATATATGCCCTGTCTTGCAGTTTCCAGTACCTCATCATTAAAATCAGTTGCGAAGATGGTAGTTTTCTTGTATAGTCCAGCTTCCTCAAGTAATATTGCCAGTGAATATACTTCTTCTCCTGTGGCACAACCCGCATGCCAGACTTTGATATAGGGATATGTTTTTAATATAGGGATCACTTTTTCCTTGATTACCCGATACTCTCCCGGATCGCGAAACATCTCGGTTACTGTGATTGAAAATTCGTGAATCAGTGACTGAAAAAATGTTTCATCATGTAATAACCTGGGTATCATCTCCGATATTGATTTATAACCAGATTTTTTCTGATAGTGTTTTACTCTTCGTTCCATAGAGGCTCGGGCATAGTCTCTAAAATCATATCCATACCTGCTGTATATCGCATCTAATATCAGAGTTATTTCCAGACTCTCGATTTCATTTTCCCGCATAATATTTGTTACCTGTATAGCCAGACACGCAGCATGGAAAACAATCTGGTGATATCGACCGGCTTTGACATATAATCACTTGCTCCCGCTGCTATAGAATCTTCATAATCCTTTTTCATAGCTTTCGCCGTCAAGGCGATTATGGGCAGTTTACTATACCGCTCCTGTGCTCTGATTCTTCTTATGGCTTCATAACCATCCATTTCAGGCATCATGATATCCATTAATACCAGGTCAACATCCGTCTCTGTCTTCAAAATCGCTAATGCCTTTAATCCATTCTCTGCCTTGAGAAGATTAAATCCCTTATCACTTAATATTTTGGATAAGGCAAATACATTTCTCATGTCGTCATCTACGATTAATATTTTCTTATCTTTGAAAATCACTTCAGTATCATGCAGATTCGCGATCATTTTTCTTTTTTGCTCGGGTAGTTTATCCACCATTCTATGTAAAAACAATGATGTTTCATCAAGTAGTCTTTCCTGAGATTTCACTCCTTTGATTATGATGGATTCTGCATAATTATGCAGTTCCAATTCTTCTTCTCTGGATAGCTCTTTTCCGGTATATACAATAACCGGTGGTATTACCGCGTTTGTTTGCTCTAAAGTCTTCAAAAGCTCAAATCCTGTCATATCGGGCAAACCCAGATCAAGGATCATGCAGTCATATCTGTGTGACTGCAGTTCTGATATAACTTCGCTGCCAGTTTCTGCTTCGTGGCAGTGTACATCTCCATTACCGATTAATTTTACTATACTGTCTCGTAGATTTTTATTATCCTCTACTATCAGCAAATCTTTGATTCGTCTGCTAAACATTCCTTCAAGTCTCAAAAAGGCTTCATCTAATTCCTCTTTCTTTACTGGCTTGGTCAAATAACCTATGGCACCCTTTCTGAATGCCTCTATTGTGGAATCTTCCACGGACATGATGTGCACCGGTATATGCCTGGTCGCAGCATCATTTTTTAATGTATCCAATACTGCCCAGCCGTCTATCCCTGGTAAATGCAAGTCAAGGATTATTGCCGAAGGCTGATATTTTGCTGCTAATTCTAAACCCGCTTCTCCGGTCACTGCAGTTAATCCCGAAAAGCCTTTCTCCCGGCACTGATCAAGCAGCAGCTTGGCAAATTTTGTGTCGTCTTCAATTATTAAAATGCTTTGCTTATCTTCATCTAATTTGTCACGGTCATCTGCCAGCGTTATTTCGCTTCGCGGCAGCGGTTTGTATTTGTGAAAATCATTGTATGGTGTGACTGAGGATTTTGATTTTGAACTTATCATCGTTGGTGGGGATTCCAGATGTATTGGCAGATAGAGTGTAAAGGTTGAACCCTTTCCTTTGGTGCTGACAAGATGTATCTCTCCTCCTAATAACATGCTCAACTCTCTTGATATCGAGAGTCCCAGTCCCGTTCCTCCATATTCTCGCGATGTTCCTCCTTCTGCCTGCTGAAATGCTTCAAATATTATCAGTTGCTTCTCAACTGGAATTCCTATACCGCTGTCAGTGATTGATATTGCAAAACTCTTAGCAGCCTGTAATCCAGACTTTGTGAATTTTGTGTTTTCTGCTGGAAGCTTTATCTCTACTGTTATTCCGCCCTGCTTTGTAAACTTGATGGCATTTGACATCAGGTTCTTGATTATCTGGTGTAACCGCTGATTGTCGTTCATGATATATTCGGGAACTCTGGAATCAATTTTGATCTCAAATGCTAAACCCTTTTCATCCAGCATGTGCTTAAAATTATTCCTGATGCTGTCTGCTATTTCTTGTATTGGTATCTTCTCTATATTTATATCCATTCTGCCAGCTTCTATTTTTGATAGATCTAATATCTCATTGATCAATTGCAAAAGATCCTTGCCACTTTTATTGATCACTTCCGCTGATTCCTGCTGGCTATCTGTTAAATTTCCTTCCTTATTATCGGCTAACATACTCGATAGGATCAAGAGACTGTTCAATGGTGTTCGCAGTTCATGTGACATATTAGCCAGAAACTCTGATTTATATTTACTGGCTATTGTCAGCTGTTCTGCTTTTTGTTCAACTTCTTTTCTTGCTTCTTCGATTTCACGCTTCTGCCTTTGCAGCGACTCGTTTTTCTCCTCCAGTTCCTCATTAGATACTTCTAATTCCTCCTGCTGTGCTTTTAATCTTTCCTCTGATTGCTGCAAAAGTACCGTCTGTTCCTCCAGCTCTTCATTAGTTGTTTTCAGCTCTTCCTGTTGACTCTGCAATTCTTCTGTTAGCATTTGTGCCTTCTCAAGGGCACTGGCAAGTTCGTCTCGATTCCTCGCTGTCTCGATATTTATGGCTATTATTCCCACTGCCTGATCCAGATATTCAAGCTGTCGGGTATTTAGCTCATGCAGGGTTCCTATCTCAAGTACGCCTTCTACTCTATTCTCAAACAGGAAGGGTATCACGCAGATATATTGCGGGAGACTTTCTCCAAGTCCCGAAGTTATCTTTATATAATCTTCCGGCACATTCTTGATCACTATTGCTGTCTTTTCCAACGCCGCTTGACCTACAAGCCCTTCCCCTGATCTAAACCTGTTGGAAAGATTTTTCCGCTGCTGATAAGCATAGCTGCCTGTAAGCTTCAAAGTAAGACTGTTTTCCTGCGTATCCGTTAGATAAATAGCCCCGATTTTTGCCTCAAGATAATTGGCTATCTCTGTTATTATCTTATTACTGATCTCGGTTAATTCCAATTCTCCCTGAATTACTTCATTTAATTTCATTAGCCCGGTTTTTATCCAGTCCTGAGAAGATGCCTGTTTACTTGCCGCTTGAAGTGATATCTGCATTCTCTGGGTGGCTTCTGCAAGTTTGCCTATCTCATCGTTGCTCTTGATTTCGATCAATGTTTCCAAGTCACCCTTTGCAATATTATCTGTCGCATTCACCATAGTGATCAATCCTGTAGCTATCGATCTAGTTATTGATATTCCCACATATAGACCTATCAAAATGCTTAACGCCGATAAAAATATCGCGATTAATATTGCACGGTGTGAATTCCTGTCACTCTCTAACTTCCGTTTTGACAATTCTTCTACAACATTCGTTACTACTTCATCCATTAATAGTGAAGTCTTCCCATAAGCTGTCCCTACCTCATTTTTGGATAGCGATACTGCTTCAGAGTATATTTTATTATAATCAGGTAGGCTAGTTAGATTATAATCATCAGTTGCTCCGCTTGTGAGTCCTTTGATGAGTTTATCGATTTGATTCAGCAATTCTATATAAGTTTTCCACGCTATCTCAAATTCATTTATCAGTATTTGATTGCTCTCCTGTAATTTCATATTCCGTAATTGCGATAATTTCTGCCCTAATTCTGTCTCATTACGTAAAGAAATTGCATTTAAACTGCCCATTTCGGCTTTAGTAGTGACTATTAATAGATTCTTCTCGATGCGGTTCACTTCTGCCAGATGCCCCTTCACTTGATAGACAAGGATGATCTTCTGGGATTCTGAATCTACTATTTCATTTAAGTTAGAATTTATATGCTCTATAAAATACATGTCAAAAACGGATATTATATCAAAGAATATCACAACCAGGACTACAAAGAGCATTTTGCTTTTAATTGACATATTTTTTAGTAAATTCAAGTACCCTCCTTTATTGACTTACTGCCTATCAATCAAAACATTATATTTTTCTAAATAAAATACATTCTTATTATCAATACCAGGAAACAAAAATTATTTTATTCCTGTCAATATTTTTATTTTGATTTGATATATACCCCTTATTTTTATTTTGTAGTGGATTATTTTCTTCATTTGTAGGTCAATCATCTTAAACCTCCTGGATGCCTGTCTGCCTATGGCATGGGTCGAAGACTATGCCCAAGGCAAGTAAACCTCCCGGATGGTTGCCCCCACCCTTTAACATAAATTATTTCCAATGTGATGCTTAGTTAGGTTTGAATATAAAAATCAGTTGAATGCCAGATTTTAACTTTTTATACATTGAGTTGCTGGATTAGCTCTGAAAAGTGTACCACCGCAATCAAGAGTTTTAAATTGAGAAATGTGACCAAATGTGACCAAATGTGACCAAATGTGACTAAAATGTGACCGCCGAATTAATTGAGTAGTATATGTTTAACCTCCCCTGGTCACTCTTTTCGCGCTTTTCGAAGATACATACCCCTATATTTAACTTTCTTGTCAGAATTTGCCTGATTACACTACATTTAATCTCATTCAAAATTCAAAACTCAAAATTCAACATTACTTAACATTGCATTTTTGCCCCTTTTTTGAATATATTTACCCTATTTCGGTTTTTTTACTTGTGAAAACTACTTTCTCCTTGCAATTAACCAATAAACAGATAAATCACAAAAAAAGCCATTTCATTTGAAATGGCTTTAGATCACTAAAAATCTTATTGTTTATTTAATCATCAAATGCTTTATCAGTAGTCCACACCTTCCAGACGTTACCAACTAAGTCCGGACTTGGTTTCAAAGTCACTTTTCCGGGTTTCCAGCCAGAAGGAGTTGCCTGAGTACCTTTGCTTTCTCGCACTAACTGGAATGCCTGGATCTGGCGAATGGTTTCTGATACATTTCTGCCTACTGGGGGAGTGAGTACCTCAAATCCCTGGATAATTCCATCAGGATCTATCAGGAAGCGTCCACGGGTTTCCGTGCCACCCTTTTCATCATATACTCCATAAAGAGTACCGATTTTTCCTCCGCCATCTGAGATCATTGGATAGGGGATTCCGCCTTTCACCATTTTGGAAAGCTCATTATCATTCCACATTTTATGCACAAATATACTATCAACACTCACAGAAAATACTTCTACACCGAGTTTCTGGAACTCAGGATACTTCTCAGCAACTGCTGAGACTTCTGTAGCTCACACGAATGTGAAATCACCCGGGTAAAAACACAGTACGATCCATTTCCCCAGATAGTCTGATAGTTTCACCTGGATAAATTTACCTTTATGGTATGCGGGTGCCGAGAATTCCGGCATTTTTTGTCCAACCTTGATCATGCTTACCTCCTTTTTTGTTTCCATTACAGTTTGCGTCTGCTGCTCTTGAGGTTCTTCAGAAATTTCGCTTTCTGGTCGAGTACAGCCAACATCTAATTCTTCTTCCATGTTTTTACCTCCTTCTATTACTATTTAAAAAAGTCATTCTCGTGTTTTTTTGTCAAAGGAAATTACTATAATTCACAAGTGAAATAGTTTACTGGACAAATAATTGGGATAGAATATTGAAGTACTTAGAGAATAAAAAGGGGGTTTTGATGTCTGGTTTGACTTTTATTCGGACTACTCGTCTTGAAGAAGTGAGTAAATTTTATCTTGAAGATGTAGGTATGAACCTTTGGCTGGATCAAGGGGCTTGCAGAATTTTCAAATCTGGTAATTTGCTTTTGGGATTCTGCCAGCGGGAAGAATCTGAAACTGAAGGGATTATTACTTTCTTCTATGATACAAGAGAAGAAGTAGATGCCATGTATAACAAATTCTCCGGTACTGCTGAAAAACCTCCACGCTATAATCCCGAGTATGATATTTATCATTTCTTCTGTCGTGACCCGGAAGGAAGAGTTATTGAATTTCAAAGATTTGAAAGCAAAATGAATGAATATATCACTGCCAGTAAAAACCTGATGAATAGACGTAGCATCAGAAAATACCTGCCAGAAATGCCCTCCAAAGAATTGATCAATAAAGTATTTGAACTTTGCCGGTATTCTCCCACCAGCATGAATCGCCAGAAATATTACTATGTGATCACAGATAACCGCACCAAGATCAAGCAACTGGCAAAAGTCCGGGGAAATTCCACTTCTCCACTTTCAGAAGCTCCTATAGCTATTGCCGTCTGCTGCACTCCGGAAACAAAGCGCATTCAGCAGGATGCTGATATTGCTGCCACCTATCTTTTGCTTGCAGCTCACAGTCAGGGACTGGGTACCTGCTGGATAACCGATATGGATAGGGTAGAGGTGAAGGAATTGCTTGATATTCCCTTAGAGGATTATGTGACCTGCCTTACGCCATTAGGCTTTCCTGATGAATTCAAAGAGCTCCCTGCTCGCAGAGATATCTCGCAATTTGTAAAATCCGTGTAGGATATATGAAGATATATATAAACAAGTATTTTAAGGATAATCGACTCGAGAAGTTCCTGGACTTCGAATATGAAGTATATTCCAGGTCTGGCTTAAATGAAACCGAAAAGAGACTGATCAAAAAGCTGCCAGGGGTCAAAGAACCCAAACGGATTCTTATTCTGGAAAATCGTACTGGTGTGATTGGCATGATAGCATCTGATCTATTCCCGGAAGCTGAAATCGTCATCCAGAACATTGATATATTCCATAGTGACAAAATAGAGCATAATCTAAGCCATAACGAAGTTTCAAGACCAAAAGTGATCTGCCAGGCTGATATTGAAGGTAAATTTGATGCTGTGTTTTATCAGCAGACCCAGGCTAATCTCGTGAAAGAATTTGTGCTGGATCTGGTTCAGCAATGCCATGCCGCTTTAAAGAAAAATGGAAAACTCTGGCTGGCGATGGAAAAGAAAGAAAAGATTATCACAGAAAAGATGCAGGAACTCTTTGGTGGTGCCACAATTGATAATCTTAATGAAAAAGGGCTCGTTCTGATCGGTAAAAAGAAGAATAATGCCGTAGAATACCTGGATTATCGGGCTGATTTTGTATTCTCCAATGATGATGGACACAGCATAGCTTATCGTTCATATCCCGGCGTCTTTGCTCATCATCGCTTTGATGATGGGGCAAAAGCTCTGATGGAAAATGTGGAAATTCAAGACGGTGATTCGTTGATTGATATGGGCTGCGGAATAGGCTCAATCGGTATTGCTTTAGCTAAAATGAAGAAGTTGAAAAAAGTGTATTTTGTGGACTCAAACAGCCGTGCTATCAAGGCAACTGAATATAATTGCCAGAACAATAATATTGCCAGTTACCAGACAATCCTGAGCGCTTCAGGTTTTAATGCCCCCCATAAATGTCAGGTGTTTGTCGGCAATCCACCCTATTTCTCTGATTTCAGGATAGCAGGTATATTTGTCGAAGCCGCCCATGCAAACCTTCTGAAAGGTAGTAAAGCCTGGTTTGTAGCTAAGAATCCCCAAAAATTAAAGGAGATTATTAAGGATAAATTTGGTAATTGTGAAGTGATCAAACATCATGGCTATAATATCCTCATCGGTATAAGATAAAATCCAGACCTTGCGAATGGCTGAAAGCCTTCGCAATGGTCGGTTAAGTTATTTAAAGAACAGTTAGCATCCCCCCAGGAATTTATTGTAATGCTGGCTGCAAAAAGTAGCAGGAAAATCATTCTCATTAACCACCAACTTCAGTTGGTGGTCAACAGGAGCTAACATAAAATAGTGGCTTTAGCCACTTCCCACCAATCAAATATAATTGTTATATAATAAGTTATCACTCTCATTAACCACCAAATTCATTTGGTGGTCCTGGAGTTTGGACATTTTACTAAAATTCAATATTTTTCAGCTCTTATAATGTTGTTAAGCCAAATATTGAAATATGCTTAATATCTGTAATATAATAATTTACCCTTCTCATTAACCACCAAATTCATTTGGTGGTCAACAAGAGCTTGCAGAAAGTAGTGGCTTTAGCCACTTTACACAAAAATAAAATAATAATGTATGTTAGATGTTCTCGTAATAACATGAAATATATAGAGAAGTCACTGAAGTGACTACATTATCGTATGTACATAATTACCACCAACTAAAGTTGGTGGTTAATGAGATGTATAGTAAATGTCCAAACTATAGGACTTCTATGTAAATGAAGTTTACAATAATTCATATAGTGATCAGCATTATATTGTTTAGAAGTGGCTGAAGCCACTTAATATTCTTTTATTTTGCTCTTTCACCAGATTGAAATCTGGCATTAATCAGAGTGAAAAACACCCATGCCAAGGATGTGCTAACCCGCTCTATAATAATTAGATACCTATGTCAGTATTTAGAAAAACAGGAGATGCCAGATTTAAAGAACAGGCGGTTGATAAGATCAACCGCCTGTTTATATTAGTTATTATAGTTAAAGTTTATTTCTTTTCTTCCGGGCAATCAAGGCATTCTTCCCGAGATTTATGACCATCCTGAAAACGAGTCATTTTCAGACGGAAAAATATCGAATCCAGAATTGAATATATAACCGGGATCACCAGTAGCGTTAGCAGGGTGGCAAATGCCAGTCCAAAAGCAATACTCACTGCCATTGGCTTGTAATCACTGATTGTATCTGAAGTGGAAAATATTATGGGCATAAACCCTGCTATTGTGGTTATTGTGGTCATCATAATGGGACGAAATCTAATAACTCCCGCATTGATCAATGAATTCCACCGGTCAGTGCCCTGTTCTCTTTCTCGGTTTACAAAATCTACCAGTACAAGTGAATCATTCACCACTATTCCTGCCAGAGCCACCACAGATATCATTGTCATCATGGAAAATGGCAGTCCCGTAACAATAAGCCCGAAAATTACCCCGATCAAACCAAATGGAATAGCGAACATTACAATAAGTGGCTGAATATAGCTTTTAAACTGGGTTGCCAATATCGTGAATATCATCAGAAGTGCGATCAGTCCTGCAAGATAGAGAGAATTATAAACCTGTTTCTGCTCTTCTGCTGACCCACCGTATTCAAGGTTATAGCCCGTAAAGTTCTGATTAAAATTAGATAATATCCCCGTCTCACCAGTTAAATCATTTCCTTTCAGCATTCTGGTGATCTCATCGGGTGTTCTTTTTACTGTGGTTCCTGCCTCATCTACATAAGTAGTAGCATTTCCGGTTACAGATATCAGTCTTTTTCCATCACGATGACTTATTTGAGCATATCCGCCTGTGATCCGCAGATCAGCAACATCTTTCAGAGGTATCAAATCACCACTCCTGGATCTGAGCTTCAGGTTCTCCAGCTCATTTACCATATCCACCTGGTCTTCTCTGATCTTTACGATGATATCATATTCTTCCATTCCATCACCACGATATTTAGATACAGGGATACCATAACAAGCCTGAGCTATAAGGGTAGATACGCTATTTATAGAAAGTCCATAAAGCGCTATCTTATCATAATCAGGATAGATTTGAACTTCTTTCTTACCTTCATAAAAACTGGTTTCCAAATCTGCTGTGCCGGGTATTTTCTCTAATTCACTGATCAGATAATCACCTATATATTGCAACCTGTCCAGATCATCCCCTTCCACTCTCAGCTCAATATCCTGACCTGTAGGAGGACCATGTTGACTTTCTTCAATTTTATAGGAATAAAGCCCAGGCAGCACATTAAGATAAGTTCTAAGGCTCTTTTTAATTTCATCATGGGTAAATTCCATTTTATCGAGTTCAACCAGATCAACTTTTACCTCAGCAACATTTGTTTCCATCTTGGTGCGGTGATTTTCTGTGTATTGACCAATATTAGTTACCACTGCTTCAACATCTGCTTTCTCTGGCATGGTGGAGATATATGCTTCGAATTGGCTGACGATCTCATTGGTTTTATCAAGATTATATCCCACCGGACAATCTATCTTCACAATGAGAGTGTCATCCTTACTTTTGGGGAAAAATTCAAATTTCACCATTCCCAGGGCAATGCTGGCAATGGCAGCTATCATCGATAAGACCACGATCACAACAGTTCTGAATCGATGCTTTAGTGCTGCTGTGATTGTTTTTCGATAGGTATTGATCAGCCAGGTTTGCACCTTACTGTCATCTTTATGGGTTCTAAGTTTCTTCTCGCCAAATTCTGCAATATGAGATGGCAGGATCACCAGGCATTCAAATAATGATGAGATCAAAGCCAGAGAGATCACGATAGGAAATACCCGCATGAATTGTCCCATCATTCCACCCATCATAAGCAATATGGAAAATGCTGCAATAGTAGTTAATACTGCTGAAACAACTGGCCAGGCTATCTGTTTTGTACCCTCTATTGCTGCTTCCACGCGGCTATAACCCATTTCCCGGAACCGATGCACATTCTCCAAAACAATTATGGCATCATCCACTATCATTCCTAATACCAGTATTAAGCTAAATAAACTCAGATTATTGATAGTGATATCAAATTGACGCATAAGGATAAATGTGAGCATCACGGAAAAAGGAATTCCCCACGCAGCAAACAAGGCATTTCGCCAGCCAATAAAGAAGAATAGCACCAGAAATACCAGAATAATTCCCATTAAGGCATTCATACCAAGGGTGTTAATACTATTCTGCACGCGCACTGAGCCATCATTTTGCACCTGTATTTTTAATTCCGGCATTTCCTTCTGCCATTTCACTGTCAGCGTGCGGACATCTTTCATCACATTGATGATGTTTCCTTCGCCTTTTTTATAGATATTAACGTTTACGGCAGTTTCTCCATTTAATTTACCTATAGTAACCGGATCCTGCAGCGTGTCTTTGATAGTTGCCACGTCACCGATCCTGATTGCTCTGCCCTGATCATCCATGGCAATCACCTGATTGCTGATCTCTACGGTATTATCATATTCTCCCACACTGCGGATCAGGTAATCTACTCGACCAAATTTGATTGTTCCGCCGGGTGTATTGCTGTTTCGCATTGAGATTGCATTCATGATATCGCCAAGGCTGATATTAAAATTATCAAGTTTGTGAGCATTAGCTTCTATCCAGATCTCTCGCTCCCGCGTGCCGGATATTTCCACCTTGGATACGTAATTAATATCAAGTACATCATCCCTGAAGTCATCTGCTATTTCTCTAATGGCATTTCCAGAGAAATCCCCGCCCAGGGCGACTGTACATATCTCATTTACTTCCCGCATATTAAGCCGTACCAGGATTGGATCATTAGCTCCATCGGGCAGTCCTTTCACTTTTTCCATCTCAGTATTAAGATCATCCCAGCCCTGATCAATATCCGCTCCGGATAGCATACTGATAAAAATTGTAGCCATCCCTTCTCTGGAAGTTGAAGTGTAATAATCAATATCATCAATATTAGCTATCTCATCTTCGATCTTTTTAACTACCAGCTTTTCCATTTCTGCCGGTGATACTCCCGGATAGGTCACTATGATATAATAGGCACCGAAATCCACCGCTGGAGCTTCTTCCTTAGGTATATCTATCATTGTCCAGATACCATAGATGAACACTATGATCATGATCATATTTATCAGGATCTTGTTATCTACAGAAAATTTTGCTAAAGACATAATTTCTCCTGATTTTACTTTTTAATCTCGACCAGAGTATTGTTATTCAGACTATTTGCTCCTTCCACAACGAGGAGTTCTCCGGGTTTCACTCCACTGGCAAGTATCACATTTCGCTCGATTTTTTTGCCAGGCTCTATATATCGCTGTTCTGCCCTGTTATCTTTATTGATCACGTAAACCATATATTTATCATATACCTGAGTAAGGTTATTAATTGAAGTATAAAGAACCTGTTTATATGATGCGCGCTGGATCTTACCTGTTACAACCATACCAGGAAGTAGTGTTTTCCCAGGATTATCCAATTCGATCTCTACAGGATAATTCACTGAGCCATTAATCGGAGCAATGCCTATTCCACTGATCTTGCCTTCAATCTCGCTATCATAATAATCGCTGTTGATATATACCTTTTGACCAGTTTTTATTCCTGAAATGTCCTTTTCTCCCATTCCCGTTTTGATCACCAGTCTGCTGTTATCCACTATTCGGCAAACCTGCTGTCCCATACCGATATAAGATCCAACTTCCAGTTTAAGATCACTGATATATCCGGAAACGGGTGCGGTAAACTGGGCATTTTTTACTGCCAGCTCATTGTGTTTCAGCATTGCCTGTGCACTGGCATATCCTGCTTGAGCCTGCTTTAAACTGCTTTCAGCTGATATATAAGTACCCCGTGATACCTTTTCTGCTTCATATAATTTCTTTGTG
Source organism: Candidatus Stygibacter australis (assembly GCA_030765845.1). Taxonomy (NCBI): domain Bacteria; kingdom Pseudomonadati; phylum Candidatus Cloacimonadota; class Cloacimonadia (SeqCode); order Cloacimonadales (SeqCode); genus Candidatus Stygibacter; species Candidatus Stygibacter australis. The sequence goes on along the minus strand of JAVCDJ010000036.1, from coordinate 5,882 downwards.
GATTCATATTGCATATTTGCCAGTTCAACGGCTGCTTCTGCTGAAAGCAGGCTGGCGTTTGCCTGATCAAGATTATTTAAATAGCTGTCGTTTTCTATTTTACCAATTGTTTCGCCCTTCTTTACCCAGTCACCCAGCTTTTTATTTAGTGATAGCACTTTTCCGCTGCTCTCACTGGTGAGATAAATATCAGTTATCCCTTCCAGCATGGCAGTGAAACTCACGAATTCATCCAGATCGGCTAATTCCAGGGTTTGCACCATGACTGGTACGGCTTTTTCTACTTTATTAACGTTGCTCTTTGTAGCTCCTGGTCGCCCTTTACCACAACCAGTAAAAAATATTATCATGGTTAAAGCTAAGATAAGTATTTTAAGATTATACTTTTTCATTATTCCTCCATATTCTCTATTAATTTTATTAATTGCTCTTTATCATCCATTCCCAGAAGATTCTTCAAACTGGAAATCGATTCCAGAAAGCCCTGTCTGGCTGAGATATAATTATAATCAGAATTGATCACCATCACTTCTGTACTAAGTAGATCAGTGCTGGAGATCAAACCCTGCTCAAAGCTTTCCCGCATCTGGTTCCAGGTTTCCCAGGCAAGTTCATTGTTTACTTTAGCAGATTCCACCTGACGGGCTGTGGTAATTAGATTAAGGTAGGAACTGCGGATTGCCAGGATGATGCCATCTTCTGCGTTATCAAAATTATTTTCCGAGCTTTTCAATTGATAACGGGCAGATTGATAGTCAAGCGCATTATCTGCCAGCGGGAAGATCGGCATGGAGGCTATCAGTGCCAGACTGCCACTACCATCAAAATCCTGATTAAGATTGCTGTTTGACCAGTCATAGGAATAAGATAAATTTAAAGAAGGTAATAGATTACTACCTGCCATTGTTTTAGCTTTTTCTGCAGTATCAATGCTTATCCGAGAAATCGCAATCGTAGGATTTTGTTTCTTACCTATTTCTATCAATTGATTTTCCAGGTCTTTCTGGGCGGCTGGATCTGATTGCTTCAAGGTTTCCATTATAGTCTGATATGATGACATATCAAATTCTTCTACCTCAAAACTCTCAGTATAGCCCAGGTAATTCGCCAGCGCAAGTTTACCAAGCCCATAAGCATTCTGCACGTTCATCAAATCTAATTCTGAGGATAGTTTCTCTGATCTCATTTGCAAATATTCTGCATTGGAAAATAATCCTGCCTCTCGCTTGGCATGGGCAATTTCCAGATTTGTTGTGCTCTGCTCAAGTTTCTTTTCCAGTGCTTTCACCTGCTCACGGAAACCCTGCACAGCAAAATATTTCTGCTCCACAGCAGCCGTAATTTCAAAAAGCTTGCTTTGGTAGCTTGTTTTCTGTATCTTATAAGTATTATTGGCAATTTGAGCTGATAATAACACTTTGCCACCATTAAAGATAGGTTGACTGGCTGAAATGCCATAGGATGAAGTCTCATCCATAGTACCTGCAATTGTCTGACTGCCGGGATCAAGATATACTTTGCTGCCGCTTAGACTGGCAGAAGGTCCCAGTGCCAGATAACTGCTTTGCATTGATTTCTCAGCAGCTTTCATATTATTTTCAGCTGCTTTTAATTCCGGGTTATTTGACGTTGCCATCTTGAGAGCATCATCAAGCGATAATACTTCCACGGCTGATAAACTTGCTATTAACAGGGTAATTAATGTGATAAAAATTAGCTTTTTCATTTGTTATCCTCATTACTATTTGTTTTAAATATTTTATTATTTTCTAATTTCTCCGTGGCTACCAGAATATTATTAAGCAATTGAAATTCTGCTGCACCAAATTTATGAAAGTGCTCCATAAGCATGGTCAGATAAAAGGGAATGTTGCTCTCGGAAAATTGATCTTCATTTGCCAGACGCTTGTCCTTCATCTTATCATGATGATCTTTCATTATTTTCTGGCGATGCTTTATTAACTTTATAAAGTATTCCTTACTCACATTTCCATCAATGAACCGGAAAGCGTTCCAGAAATCAAAGGGGGAAGTAAACTTCTCACAGAAAAATATCTCATCCAGTAATTCATGAAAATATTTACAGCCACTATTTGTGATAGAATATACCTTTCTGGCTCGATTATTATCATCTACCTTTACTTCTCCTGTGAGGTGACCCTTATCTTCCAGACGTCCCAAAGCTTTATATACTGAGGGCATCTTGATCTTGATCCAGAACTCAATTCCCCGCTTCTCAAAAAACTCTGCTATCTGATAGCCATGCATAGGCATGCGTATCAAAAAGCCCAATACCGCTAAATCAACTTTATTCATTTATTACCTCCAACATAATCTACTATAAAAAGACAAATATCAAAATAAAACCCTGCCTAATATTGTCAAGTCCTATATTATACTTTATAATAATATCTATTATAGCACGACCTCTCTTTGGGTCAGATAACTCCTTTAATTCCTATAATCTGCATATCTCCCACAACAACTTAGCACGTACTCACATTTTTTTGTTAGATTGTGCTAAGTTGTTCTTGGCTAAATCCGGTTTTTGGTTATTTTATTGGTGGGGGATGCTTGCAAAAGCATCATAAAATAGTTTTAGATAAGGTGGTTATGATGAAAAATCTAACAGGAAAGACTGTGCTCGATTTTGTTCAGCGGAATTTTGAAGTGCATGGCGAATTTGAAGGCATCGTGTATCGCACCAAACGAAATGGCGATCAAGAACATTATCCCTATGACCCGGTATCCTATTATCAGCGGACTCCGCTGGTGATCAGAAATGAATCCATCAGGCGTTATGCTGCCTCAGTATCTAATCCCAGGCTGGCTGATTATAAATCTGTGATCAAAAAACTCAATTATTACACGCCCTATATTTTGCATCCCGGAGCGCAGAAATTCCTGGGTGAGACGGCATTTTATGTGCGTGAGCGGGGAGATTATGAATTGCTCTGGCAGGGCATGCCCATGGGATTTCATCAGATTATCGCACCACGCACCAGTGTGAAACTTGGCTTTCATGCGGAAGGTGAATTCGGGCTGGATTGCTATTTTCAGGATGAATTATACTGCCAGCGAAATTTTATCATCACATCCGGTGATCTGGAAACTGCTTATGACACGTGGCTGATTACCAATCTGGAGCATATTCTGAGCCTGCCCGAACCTGAATATGAGAGCATAAAGACCTATCGCAGAGGTCTGCGCAGCAAAGTTAACTGGGTAACTGCCCTCACCGGGAAATACCACGAGGAAGTGGTCTATGAAGTCCCGGATTACAGTTATAAAGATAACAAGCGGGAAAATCCCTGGCTCTATCACAGGCGAAGGTATGACCATATTGTGAACCCGCAGACACTCTATTTTAATAATAAGATAAAGGAAATTGCCCTAAATTGGCAAACACTTTCGCAATCAGAGCGTGATGAATGGAATAAAAGAGCCGCGAGGTACAAAAAACAGCGCTTAACTGGGTTTAATCTCTACACAAAGGAGAATATTGTAGCTTAATCATCTTGATTAAGTTCTATTTATTAGTTAATCAAGATGATTAACCTACAAGGAAACTCAATCTAAGTTAGTCCCGATACATCGGGATGAACCGAACCCGGGACATGAGTTCTGGACGGACAGAGGTAGTAACTGATCGCCAGAAGCTTAAAAATAATTTTTCTTATAAGCTTAATTATTTATTGATATTAATGTTGAAACCGAGGTTATCTATCAGTAATTAAGTAAGTTAAGCCACTAACTGTGGCGTAATAATCTATTATTTGGCAAAATATGATAACAATTGCTAATTTTTTAATCTTGACAAATATTAGCACTCTATTTAATCGATTGCTAACATCCGATTGAATCTTAATAGACACAACCGGAAGTTAGCTTGTTTTCTATTTTTTGATCAAAAACAAGAAAAATATTTTAACTTTCGGAGTCAACTTCAATCTTGAATAGATATAGTTTCATTCGGAAATAAAAAATTTAAGAGGTAATAATGAAAAAACCGAGAATTACGGTTACTCAAGAAAGTGAGACAGGTAGAAACCAGAGATTTCACGATAACTTTAATGGTCGTGATATGACAAGAAGTGAATTTGTTAAAGCAATCGAAAATGGTCGTTATCCAGATTATCACATCAGAATTATCAATGACATAAAGACTCCTGTTTCTGATCCAGATAACACTGAAAAAAACAACTTGGGGTAAAAGGGAATTGATATGAAAACATATCTAATAAGTTATGACCTACATACTCCTGGTCAAGATTATTCTTCTCTAATTGATGCAATCAAAGAATTCAAACCCTGGTGGCATAATTTAGATTCATGCTGGATTATTAAAAGTGATTCAACGGCTAAAGATATTGTAAATTATCTATATCAATATATGGACAATAATGACGAATTATTAGTTACAGAATTAGCCGGTACAACTTCATGGATAGGATTTAGTGAAAAAGCCAGTAATTGGTTGAAAGATAATTTATAAGTAATAATTAAAATACCTGGTTTTGATTGCTTAAAATGAAATAAGCAGCTGCAAAGGACATTGTAATTTTACAGCTGCTTATTTTCGAATATTCTTTTACATAAGAGCCACAAGTAAGAAAAAATGTACTATTACAATTTATATTTCAAACTTTATTTAATTAATAACCTATAATCCTATAAAATGGCCGAGAATAACATAATAATTCTTAAATTGCATAAATCTAAATTCCAATATTGCAGAAAATTGACAGAGTGGCTCAGAATAATGGGAGGGTGAATCTTTTTTTTTGCGGAGAAGTGGCTATATATAAGATTATTATTCAATAAGTAAAATAGGATATTATGTTGAAAGAGCAATAACCTCCTGATAGAGTGTTTGGAGATGTAAAATATCCATATCCAATATTGGTTCAAACATGAAGGAATTAAGGTGAATATTCTCTGGTGTCATTAGATTGACTTTATGGAGGATTTTCTTAGCATTTATTTTATCAGTAAATAATCCAATGAATTTTTTATATAGATTCCTGGTTTGATTACTTTTATGTTTAATCTCTTCTAAAAAAACCGGATCGTTAATTTCACTGATCATATATTGTTCAGCTTTAAGTCGAATTGCTATTGACATAACAATTTTATATTCTAGATTTACTGAGTTATCTGTATTTTGAGAAATGATAGAAGCTTCGGAAAAAATCAAATCAATGACTTTTCTCGAATGATTGGGGAGATTATTAGCAATTCCAATAATACGCAAGAATGCATCTTCTAAATTTCCAATATCATAATTATTAGTACCGGATTTTATGTGTAATAATGAGGTTAATTCATTGTAAATAGTATCATTACCCATATAATCAGCAAGATTTCTGACAAAAGGAATTGAAGCTATAAGCATAGAGTTATTTTGATGTAGATTATTTTTCCATACTTTAAAAGGGTCGTTTTGATAGTGCTCTTTTTCAAGAAATATTTCTGTATTATTTTTGATTGAAATCAGTTTATATTCTCTTGTCATATCCAATCTACCACAAACCGTTCTATGGAAATCATAATTATGAGTAAGAATAATAATTTTAAAGTCAGCGTCTTTAGAAATGTCGCTTAAATATTCTATTATGGCGTATTTATTTTTATAATCGAAAGAATCAGCTATATCATCAACAATGAATAATGTGTCAGGTTGCAGAATTTTCCTTGCTTCAACTTCAAAAATAATATTTAGAATATAAAATGCACGTTTTTCTCCCTGACTTATTAATTCTAAAAGTTTATCTTTTTCAATAATCTGAGGTTCGTCCCTGTCTTGGTAGGTATATTTAATGGAAGGATGAGAGCTTTTCAACAAAACTTCACTTTGGTTCTCTACCTCAAGGATAAAAGGA
>JAVCDJ010000035.1 GCA_030765845.1 Candidatus Stygibacter australis | reverse complement strand
TCCGGCTTCTCCTCCCTGGACAAGGGAATGATCAACGGTAATTTCAGGCAGCATCATATCATAATAATCCCTGAATATCGCCCCATTATCTACATTATAAACAATACTGTTCACCAGATTCAAACGGGAATCCATCACACGAATAGCCATATCTCTTTCGTTATTAGTCCGAGTGTTTGACACTAAGCAATTGACCATGTTTATATCTGAAAATATCGAGAAATTACATCCGGTTGAACTCATTACTGGCCATGTGCAGTTATAAGTATAAACATCTACAAATTTGCAGTTGATCAGATCAAAACGGGCATATTCGAAGGCAGTATCTGACATTGTTCCAATGCCACAAGCCAAATCAGCTGGTAATATTTCATTATCATACTGATATACCCCACTTACATCAACATTCTCCAGCAGCATATATTGGTCACTGTAGTGTGTTAAAGCAAGAGGGCAGACTGTAAAGGTATCATAAATCTTTACATTTCTTAATACTGCATTACTCATACTTATATCAATCACATTACCAACCCAGAATATTTCTCTTATTGTTATATTTTCCAATGTGAATCCATCAACATCATTTACCCAGATGTTTGACAGTAGATTACCATCTAAAAGAGTCATATTCCTTATCACAATATTTTGCATCATAAATTCTGTGCACGCAATATGACATGAATAAGCTTCAGTAGAAATAATCGTGTTTTCTTCTGATTCACCCTCTAAAACCAGATTGCTGTGTAAATGCCAGGGTAGTCTCTCATTATTTGACGAAGGACTATAATCACCCTCAGATAAGTGCAGCGTATGAGTTTCCGTACTACTTCCATCATACAACGCAAGAGCATAACTCACAGTCCTCAAGGGCTGATCTTCCGATAAACCACTATTTTCATTATCTCCATCCGGTGAGATATAAAGGTCTTCTGATATTGGATCTATCAGATGATCTATAACATTTAAATTAATAAATTGAGGATCTTCAATAGAAGGATTTTGAAAACTTTTTACATAATATGAGTTATATTGAGAAACGGTAAACAGGGCAAGAGTAATGTCAAGCACTAACCCATCTACATTTGAATAAGCAATATCATTAGTTTTTCCGCAATAATTTAAATATATGCTGTTAAGCTCAGTTTCACTAAAATCACATTCAGTATTATGAATAAAAATTCCGCCTGCGTCAGTAACGCCAGTATTTCCTGTTATTTCATTCGCGGATAAAGATGCGGTAGTACAACAAAACAGGCAAACTCCACCTCCGATAAATGCTCTGTTATTAATTACCTTGCAATGATTTATTGTAATATCTATACCAAAAGCATATATTCCTCCACCTAATCCGTGTTCATCATGAAAAGAACGGGCAAATCCGTTCTGGATAGTAAATCCGGTTATATCAACGGCAAAAAAATCACTATTATTTTGTGTCGTTGCCAAAACAGATGTTATACTATTGCCGTCCAGTATGCTACTGTCTATATAATTTTCTTCTCCGCTTATCCCATATAAACTCATCAAGGTAATTTCTTTATAAAGGTGAATATTCTCATAATAAATCCCGGGATATACCAGTAATGTATCTCCAGCAATAGAAGCATCCATCGCTTCATTTACACTTGCATAATCGCCACTGCCATCAAGATTAACTGTTATTAATGCCGAAAATAGAGATAAAGGAATAAAAAATATCAAAATTAATAATTTCATTTTTTCTCCCAAATGGTGTGCGTTTCCTCAGAAACGCACACCTGAATTATTTACATTTTACATTTCACGGGATCATTTCATCAATACCATCTTGTTGGAAACTGATCCCTGATCGCTTCTTAATCTGTACAAATAAATTCCGCTGCTTACTTTATCCCCTCTGTTATTACTTCCATTCCAGGTTATCACATAGTCTCTTCCTCCCATATAGGAATCCAGATCATAATTCTTCACTTCCTGACCCCTGATATTATAGATAGTTAATTCTGCTCCGGAGGTTTCCGAACTCAGATAAAACCTGATATTGGTTTCGGGATTAAAGGGATTGGGGTAATTCTGGTATAGATGACATCCCGGGATGGGACTATCAGCGGCAGGATAATCCTCTTTAAATGAAAGTAGGATGTAACCGTCCGAGTCTATCCTGATCCTGTCTTTACCAAATTCTCCGTTATTCTCATTATAGACCCAGCAGTCTTCGATTACAGTTCTATTACGATCTTCGCTGATCAACTGGAAACTCAGTTCATATTCATCTCTCAGTTCCGGATCAACATAAGCTAAAATCTGCAACGATTCGCTTTCGACAACAGATGCCCCTATGCAGGTAGTGCCTTGAAAAACTCCAATTTCCTCTATACCTTGAGGAATATCAAGTATATCTACTGCCAGGTAGTCCGGCTGATCGGCAAAATAGAAATATTTAGGTGTACCTCTTTCGGGATTCTGTTCTACTCCCCCGCCTCCGGGAGGATCCCAGGTATAGGTTGTAGAAATATCCATATTAATTATATACATTTTTCCATATTCCAGATTTTTTCCGGTGGTAACGCTGGATGGAGTGCTGTAACCGTTTATCGGTCTTTTGTAGCACCAGTCTTCGGCATATATGGTTTTTACATGACTCCACAGATCATTAAAAGCATCAACAATATTTCTGGTCTCCGGTATCCAGTAACCAAGCCATTTATCGTCATTGGCTGTTAGGCTGAATTGATAAGTATTACTAAGCCGGTAACCTTCCAGCGGTACATAGAAAGTATCTTCCGTAAACCTCTTAACTTTATATCCCACTGCAGAATATAATATAACCTCTGGATACCAGTTAGTAACATAATATGAATATTGAAGTTGAATATTTGCAGCAACTTGCATAATTGCCCCTTGATCATAGGGATATAAATCGCTCATATCCAGAATGTCACTTACATTATCCGAAATATCGGTTTGCAGTTCCCCGACTCTGGGGAAACTTTCCCAGTTCCAGTGATTACCTTCGCATTCTTTTACATCAACAACCGTTGGTATAGCTCCCATATCAGAAATGGTTCCGTCTTCGTCATATAAATTACCTCTACCTGTGTCAATACACGGGCTGCCTTCCATAATGCACCCAACAAGATTGACATCATCATCAGAATATGTACAAATAAAAGGATCCCCTTCAATACAGTTATAGAGTGAAAGACCTGTCTGTCCAGTATCCACTATAT
>JAVCDJ010000034.1 GCA_030765845.1 Candidatus Stygibacter australis | reverse complement strand
GATCTAATTTTATCAGTTTACTGACTAATAAAGCCAGTTAATACTGCTTTGCTTATTTTTAAAAGCCTAAGCTACAATTTTTCGAGAACCATTTTCTCCTATTTTCCTGCTATTATGCAGAACTCATGAAAGACAATTCTTAGCAAGTTATAATGTCAAGTAAATCTCTCAGCTTAGATACTACTTACCTGGTATGAAGCAATAACGCTCCAGAGAAACATAGCACATACTGACATTTACATGTTACTACGTGCTATGTTGTTCCTCTTGAAGTAGCCTTAATAGGATGCAGATGACATGTAAAATGTCATTGGGGTGGGAATTAGAGAAGAAAGAGGATGGATTTAAGTAAAAATATTAAGAGGAGCAATCAAACCGAGAGGATTCGGTTTGATTGCTTGAGGAGAGAGAGATCAAAAGCAGAAGTAGCAATTCTGATACCAAATGGATAAAAAAAGATGTACAATAGAATGTAGAATAGTAAAAATGGGATGGGAGTCAGCAGTTAGGAGGGTGGTCTCTCCGGTAGTTTTCGCCCAAAAAGAGCTATAATCGCCCAGAAGCTAAGTTAAACAATGAAGTTTGAATTAAGCTCCAGAGGTAGAGAGCAGCCGGAAGTTAATAATTGAAAAGAGATTAGCATGGAAATTCTAAAAATCAAATATCAATAGGTTTGGAATGTTTTATGCTTTTTAATTTAAGAATAGAATATTAAAAAAAAGGGAATTGATCAAATGAAAAAAAGTTTTTTACTTTTTACAGTATTATTAATATCTCTGATATTAAATTGCGAAATCATTCAGGTACCGGGCGATTTTGCCACAATTCAAAGTGCGATTGATGAAAGTGTGGATGGAGATATAATTCAGGTGAGTATGGGTAACTATGCTGAGCAATTATTAATAGAGAAATCAATCAGTATTATTGGTGTCGGTTCAGAGTATACCAGCATAGAATTACCTGCGGACAGGGATAACGTATTAAGTCTGGATAATGACATCGATTATCTGGTGGCAGCCAGTTCCGACAGTTTACTCAATTTCCGACTCAGTGGTTTTACATTGAATATGAACGAGCAGGTAAATCTTAACGGGGCAGAATCACTTTATGGTGTGATACTGCATAATGTTGAATCTGATGGTATGCCAGCATTAAGCAGCTGTGTGTTGACAGGTTTTAGTGATGACTCCGCAGTTTCAGGTATAATGCTGGCAGGCAGCAGCAATTGTGAAATAACAGGCAATGAGATCATTGAAGCCCCACATTATGGTATAGCCTGTGGTTTCAATACGAATGGCCTGGTGGCAAATATCCATGATAATACGATCACAGGGAGTTTGAATTGCGATGTAGGTATACTTTTAATGAACTGTGAGGGCAGCAGTTTTGCGAATAATATCATTGATGGTTATAATGGGACAGGTGAGGATTTTTTTACTGCAGGGATGTGGATATATTCAACAGATAATTTGGAGATAGGTCCTGGGAACGAGGTGAGTGATTGTTATAGAGGTATATATTTCAGTAATTCAGACGGTTGCGATGTTTTTGAAAATAGTGTAAGTGAGTGTTATCGTAATTATATTACTTTGGTGAATAGCAATGATAATCATGTATTTGGTAATACAATCACGGGATTTTCACCGACGGGTTATGCAAACAGAGGTATTAGTTTTGAAGGAGATGTAGGTTGCGATAATAATTTGATAGGTGGAGACAGCGAGGAAGAGGGCAATGACATCTGGTTTTCTACTTATGGCTACGGGACACTTTACTGTATTTTGGTGCAGAGTGAGAGTGTAACTGGAGAGCGGATAAATTATATTAGGAACAATCGGATCAATGGTGGGAAAAGGGCAATTCAGATAGATGACATCAATGATGGTACTCTGGTGGTTGAGAATAATATCTTTAATGATATGGAAGAGAGTTCATATTGCACGATATGTAGTTTTGATCAGGGATTTGGGATGGATTATCAGATAAATAATAATACCTTTTACGGTACTGTGAGACCAATAGAATTTTGGGGTGCGCATGAGGTAGATATAACCGGGAATACTTTTACAGGTGAGATTAATTATGATGTAATTAATTTTGGGAGAGTTACGGGTGGAAGTGTGATAAGTGGTAACAGTTTTGATGTGAGTAGCGTGGCTAATTGTGTGAATATTCAGACAGCTTATCTGGGCGTGGAAATTGCTGAGAACAGTTTTATTAATTATGAGGGTGGGGCAATGATACTGCATAATGATGCCAATGTGCATGATAATGAAGTAACAACCTGCAATCGTGGGATTGAGATAGTGGGTACAGCCGAAGTAGTGATCGCAGGTAATGAGATAGCTGATTGCAGTATATATGGTATAAATCTGGGTAGTGACCTGAGCAATGCGGAAATAACAAATAACACGATAACGGGTACCAGCACTGGGCATTATGCAATAAGCTGCAATAATGTGAACAATTTGATAGTGAGCGGAAATACTATCAGTGAAAATGGCAGCGGACTGCTATTAAATAGTTATGAGACTTCTTTATGGGTACAAGATAACAGCTTTATTGATAATGAGTTTGTGGGTATATCTGTATTTACGGAAGTAGAGAATATTACAGGGAATACATTATTAAATAATGCTAGAGGTATAGAAGCTTATGCAGCCTTTACAGCGACAAATAATGAGCTGCTTTATCATCAGTATGGCAGTGTGATCGTGCACAGCGAAGGACCTAATGTTGTGGAATATAACTGGTGGGGAGATGAGACAGGACCGCAGGGCATGGGTTTTGGTGGCAGCGGCAGTAATGTGATCACCAATGGCAATATCGTGGACTGTGTACCCTGGTGGCGCGATGTGGAGATGACTGCTTCATATAATCCCCAGGAAGCGAATATACTATTGCCAGATAATTTTTTGCTGGAAATGAATGTGAATACTACAATTGATTTTGATGCATATATAAACCGGGATGAATTTGAGCTAAGCTCAGATGGCAGTGTGAATATTGGGATAAGTATCAATGGCTCAGAAGTAACTTTTATGCCAGGGGCAAACTGGACAGGGAGTGAAGTGCTAAATTTCACTTTAACAGTGGGAGACACAATTCGCACAGATGATGTGGAAGTAGTTGTAGAGGAAGTTGCACTTGTATTACCGGAGATATTAGCGAGTGATGAGGATGTAGCAATTAATCAGGATTTCAGCAGTTATATCGTGGGTAATGGCTTGAGCCTGATGTGCGAGGTTAGCGAGAATTTCAGTGTAGATATCAGTGGCTATAATGTGGTGATAAGCCCGTTATTAAACTGGTTTGGCAACGAAATACTGACTTTTTATCTGGAAGATACAGGTGGGGTGTCAGTAGTGGAAGACAATGTGATTGTGATAATAAATCCGGTAAATGATGCACCTGAAATAATCAGTATAAGTCCTGAAAGTCCAGAATTTAATGTGATAGGTGGAGAACTGATTCCATTTGAGATAGAGTGTATAGATGTGGATAGCGAGTTAAATTACAATTGGTATTTGAATAGCATTTTCTGGGGTGAAAACGCCAGTTTGGTGGAATATCAGACTAATAATCCCGGCAGCTTCAATATGGCAGTAGTAGTTAGTGATGGAACCACCAGTCTGGAAACCAGTTGGGCAGTGACAGTAGTGGAAGGACCAGCCTGGGAAATAGTAATCTATCCAAACAGCACCGTGATCTATGCGGAAGTGACTATTGATGGTGAAATTGCAGAAGCTGGTGATTTAGTGGGAGCTTTTATCGAAGAAGCTGAAGATCGTGAAATCGAATGTCGAGGGATAGGAGATATTTTTGTTTATGAAGGACATTCATATACTACATTTAATATTCAGGGTTCTTTGATAGAGACTGTAAATTTTGAGTTATATGACCTTAGTGCGGATTTGATCTATACAATATCATATAGCACAACTACAAGTCCGGGTGGAGATTTGGGATATTTTCCAGATAATATGATCCCCTTGGATGCTGGCAGCAATCTCCCTCCTGTGATAGATTTGCCTGCTTCGGTTGTGATCTTGGAAGACGAACCCTATCAGCTTGATTTCAGCGAATTTGTAAGTGATCTAAATGGTGACGAAATGCTCGTGAATTGCCTATATAATGAGCATATAGATGTTCAAATAGAAGGTATGAACGTGATATTGCAAACTGAATTGAACTGGACCGAAGCGGAGCAACTGATTTTTGAAGTAGATGATCAGATGGGCATGACTCGTTTGGTAGCGATAGACAGTATGATGGTTTATGTGATACCACAGCCTGATCCACCAGTAATAGAAATAGCCGCAGCACTTGAGACGGATGAAGATATTGCCATACATCTGCTGCTGAATGAAAGTATTTATGATCCTGATGGTGATGAGATAGTGATAGAATATATAGAATCTGAACATCTGAGCATTGAGATCACTGAGAGCGAATTAATCATAATTCCGGAAGAGAACTGGTTTGGGGAAGAAGGTATAACGATAAGTGCCAGTGATGAGCGTAGTAGAGAAATTGTGAGTCAGGACGTGATGGTGACTGTGGTGAGTGTGAATGATGCTCCCGTGATAATGCTTCCAGATGAATATGATATGTTAGAAGATGAAATAGGAGAACTAAATTTAAGTCTTTACATATATGATATTGACAACGAAGTGCTTGAATTAAGTAGTGAACCCAATGAAAATATCTCAGTAACTATTGCTGGTTTAGAGGTGACACTGGTTCCTGATGAGAATTATTTTGGTCAGGAGCTCATTTACTTTGAGGTGGATGATAATGATTCTCGGGCAGTAAGCAGTGATTCTATTTTAGTAAATGTGGGAGCAGTGAACGATGCACCATTTATTGATCTGCCAGAGAGTTTTGAGCTGGAAGAAGACGGGACTGGATATTTGGATATCAGCAGTTATATAGGCGATGTGGATAATGACAGCCTGAATGTGGATGCTGATGATTCTGATCATATATATATCACAGTAGATGGCTATATTTTGGGAATTGAGCCAGAGAGCGACTGGTTTGGCAGCGAAACGATCACAGTAATAATTTCAGATGATGTGAGCCGTCTGATCGCTACAGATGAGATAGCAATAATTGTGAGTGCAGTAAATGATGCCCCTGAGATCAATTTACCAGAAAGTTTCAGCTTTAATGAAGATGAACAATTGATAGAAGATTTTACGGACTATCTGTCTGATATAGAAGGAGATATGCTTCTATTAACCGCGGAAATGACGACTAATCTGGAAATAACTATCACGGATTATGAAGTAACTTTTAACGCTGCAGCAAATTGGAATGGAGTAGAGCTGGCAATATTCAATGTCTATGATAATCGAGGACGACTTGTAGATACAGACAGTGTGGATGTGATAGTGGTATCTGTGAATGATGCCCCGCAGGCTGCATTCCTGATTGATCAGACAGTGATAGATGGTAATAGTATCAGTTTCGACGGCTCAGACTCTTATGATTTAGAAGGAGATGAGCTGGTATATTTTTGGGCGACAACTGAAGATCTGTTAATTGATGATCCTGTGGCAGTTTCTATAAGTATTTTTGCAGAAGACGTGAGTGAAAACTATCAGTCAACATTAATATTAACTGTATACGATGGTGAATTGTTGGGTGAATCATCCTGCCAGATTACTGTCTTGGACGATGAGCCATTTAATTTGCATGCTGAGCATACTGAGACAGATGATGTGTTATTTAACTGGGAGCAGCAAGAGGGATTTAATGCTACCAGTTATGAAGTATATCTTGATAGTGTATTTGTAGGGACAACCGATGAGCTTGAATATCTATTGAGTATGGAAGAAGGGATGCATTTGCTGGGAGTAAAGGCGATTAATGGTGAATATGCGTCAGAAACAATGGAAATCAATTATGAGCATACTGATATTTGGGAAGAGGAAATACCTAAGTATAATGGCATAGACAGGATATATCCCAATCCTTTTAGTGGAATACAGCGAAATATGTTGACAATAGAATATTCTGTGGATAAAAAAGGGAAAGTGGAAATCTCAGTATATAATGTATTAGGGCAGAAAGTGACAGATTTATGTGATGAAATAAAATCACCCGGAAATTACGAAATACATTGGAATTTTAAAGGATATGGTAATCGGGATTTAGGAAGTGGAGTTTACTTAATCTTATTCAGGAGTGAAAGCCAGGAAGAGATCAGGAAAGTGAATTTAATAAAATAAGAAATTTTTTAAGCAAAAACATGAGAGGGAAGAATGAAGAAAAATGGTGTAATTTTTTTAGTTTTATTTTTTGTATTATTGTTACAGGCAACCGACAGACATGTAGGCTCCGGGCAGACTTATACGACGATAACAGCAGCGTATAATGCCGCAGCAGATGGTGATAATATCATCATCCATCCAGGAACCTACGAGGAAACAGTTCATATCAATAATGACGATTTAACATTCATCAGCAGTGATGGGGCGGCGACTACCATCTGGCGGGGAACCGGGGGAAGCTCAACTACAGCATATCTGCATGGAGTGAATGCACTTGGTATAACCATCGATGATATTACTCTGGAGATTGAAACCTATAGTGGTAATCCTCATACCGGAGATATGTGGTTAGTGCAGTGTGAGGGTAGTACGACAGGT
>JAVCDJ010000033.1 GCA_030765845.1 Candidatus Stygibacter australis | reverse complement strand
ATCAGGAAAAAGTGAAGCGTGTTTATGAGATTGGAGAAAATCTCTATATACCTGAAATAAAATTACCGGGTCGCAAGCAAAAGAAAACAGAATGGGTATCACAACATTTTTATGCATTAAAAGGCAGTGATAATGAAGTGAGAAGAGTTGTAGTCCTCACAGAGGATATAACTGAACGTAAAAATAATGAACGAAAGCAGAATCTAACCAGGAGAATTCTGCAATTATTGAATGCCCATGTTGAGTGGGAAGCGTTACAGAAACAGATTTTGCAGGAAATTAAGCAGGTGATGGATGTAGAATGCCTGGCAATCAGGTTTGATCAGAATCATGATTATCCATATCTTCAAACTTTAGGATTCAGCGATAAGTTCATCAAGAGTGAATCTTTTCTTTCCAAGAAAAGCAAATCACCCCAGTTCAGTTATGAAAAACAGGATAAAAATCTTGAATGCCTGTGCGGAAAAATCATCAGACAGGATTTAGATACAACCCTGCCCTATTTAACTGAGAATGGGAGCTTCTGGACCAATAATCTTGGAGAACTTGTTAAGCGACCTGAATTCGATAATGGTCAGATAATCAGCAGATATACTTGTGTGAAGGAAGGATTTCAGTCAATAGCTTTAATCCCTTTGATCTCTGATGATGTTACAATAGGATTGATCCAGTTAAATGATACTCGAAAGAATATCTTTTCAGCAGAAATGATAACAAATCTAGAAGAAATTGGAGCTACTATTGCAATTGCCTTCCAAAGGAAACAATCTGAGCAGAAGTTAAAAGGCAGTGAAAAGCAGTTTAGAAGTCTTTTTGAAAACTCTGTCATGGGTATCTTTAGAATTTCTGATCAAGGTAAGATATTAATGATGAATCCCTGTCTTCTTAATTTTCTTGGTTATAATACACTTGAGGAGTTTTCTGCGAGCACAATTCCTCCAGCAGATGATTTTAAAAGAATTATCCGGAAATTATACAATAATATCAAAGTAAACCCTGAGCAAATGCATCAGTTTGAAGCCAGCTGGACAAGAACAGATGGCAAAAACATTTATGTTCGCACCACAGCAAAGACAATATTGAATTCTAAAAATGAATTGTTGTATATTGATGGCACAATATTAGACCGAACAGACCGGATGAAGGCTTCCCGTGAACTCCTGGAAAGTCGTGAATTGTACAGAAGCCTGGTAGAAAAGGCAAATGTAGGAATTGTTACTGATGATGAGAATGGAGATATTACTTATTTCAACAAGAAGTTTGCGGAGCTTTTAGGATATACCCAGAAAGAGATGTCACAAATAACTTATAAGGAAATATTTCTCCCGGATCAACTTGCTATGATGATTGAAAATCATAGCAGGCGGATTAATGGTAAAGAAGCACCGTCTAATTATGAAATACGGGGTATCAAAAAGGATGGCAGTATAATTGATCTGGCAATCGCAGTTGATCACATACTTGATGATGAATTTAATATTATTGGAACGCGAGCATTTCTCTGGGATATAACTGACAGGAAGCAGGGAGAAGCAATCCAGGCAGCACTTTATAATATCTCATTGGCAATCAATTCATCAGAAAGTTTGAGTGATCTCTATATTAAGATCAAAGAGTATCTGGGTACAATAATCGATACCACTAATATTTTTGTGGCAATGTTTGATAAAGATAAGGATGAGTTGAGTTTGCCTTTTGAAGTTGATGAGAAGGATCATTTTGAGACTTTTCCGGCAGGAAACTCTATCACATCCTATGTGATCAAACAAAAAGAACCTGTTATGTTACTTGAATCCGAGATATTTGCTTTAGCCAAGAAAGGTGATATTGATCTAATAGGAACACCTGCAAAAGTCTGGCTTGGGGCACCATTGAAAGTAAAGGAAGAGATAATTGGTGTTATCGTGGTTCAAAGTTATGATAATCCTAATCTATATACCAGAAAAGACCTGCAGATATTATCAATCATCTCAAATGAGATCGCCATTGCGATAGATAAAAAACGTGCTGAAGATAATCTTCGCAGAACTAATGAGGAATTGATAATATTACACAAGAGTCTGGAAGAAAAGGTAAAACAGGCTGTATCAGAATCACGCGAAAAGGATCATGTGATCATGCAGCAATCTCGACAGGCAGCAATTGGAGAGATGATTTCCAGTATTGCGCATCATTGGCGTCAACCCTTAAATATTATCGGTGTAACTTTTCAGTCAGTGCGGGAAGCCTTTGAATTTGAAGAACTCACCGACGAATATATGGAAGATAAGACTAAGATAATCATGGATATTCTTCAATCCCTGTCCAAGACAATTGATACTTTCCGCTTCTTTTACAGTAGAGATGATTCCTCTGTAGAGTTTGATCTCAGTAAAGTTATCTCAAATTCGATTTTCACAATACAAAGTAAACTTGAGAATAGCAAAATTATTCTTAAAACTGAAATTAATGAAAGTTGTTCGATCACTGGAAATGAAAGTGAATTTTCACAGGTATTTCTTAACATCTTGAATAATGCTTATGATGCTTTACTGGATAGAAAAATAGAAAACCCCATGATCGAAGTAAAACTTGCCAAGGTAGATGATCATTTCAGGTTATCCGTACGCGATAACGCCGGTGGTGTGAATAATAAGATCAAAGATAAAATATTTGAGCTATATACTTCCACAAAGGAAAACCTTAATAATACTGGTATTGGATTATATATTGCCAAATTGATCATTGAAAAACACATGGAAGGTAATTTATATCTGATCAATCATGATGATGGTGCAGAATTCGTTATAGAATTATAAAATTATCTGTGATAAATGAAAAACCCGGGAGTTGAAACTCCCGGGTTTTTTTTGTATTAATTATCTGCTATTTCAATAGCAGAGCCTTACTAATATCAGATCCCGATTCAGAGATCATTCGGAAGTAATAAATACCACTCGGTTGTGAATGATTACCACGATCCTTTCCATCCCAGATCACTTTGTGTATACCAGTAAGATATTCTCTATCCACGAGAGTCTTCACATGCTGTCCTCTTGAATTATAAACATCAATTCTGATATTCTGAGCTGAGCTGACCGCAAATTCTAAGGAAGTTTCAGGATTAAATGGATTTGGATAATTACCAATTATTGCCGTTACAGCAGGTATAATTTCCACACCATTATTTTCTGTTTCTTCCACATACACAGTCCAGGTAATATTATATGAGTAATCTTCATCAGTAATTATGCAGCGAACTACAAAAGTACCATCCACATCAAACAGATATGAAAAATCAGGAAGATCATCACCAACTGGTTGAGTATTTACTCTCCAGCTGTATGAAGGTTCACTGTCAATATCCGTAACTTCTACATGGAAATCCAAAGTAGAATGCTGTAAGGTATCAATTTCAGTCTCAACTGGTTCAAATGATACTATCACTGGAGGATCATTTACTGGATTCACCGTTACTGCCATGTCTTCACGGAAAATTTCTCGTCCCTGTTGATCATCAACAAATATCGAAACAATTTCGCTACCATTCCAGTCTGGTGTTGCAGTGAATATTATCGTCATACCAAAGATATTAGCAATAACCTCAGTATTTCCAGTTAATACACACACAAGATCATCACCTTCCACGTCATAAGCATATTCGCTTACATCAAAGGCAAGAGTGCCATCTTCATTGAAAATCACCTCATCAGGTAAATCTAATGTAGGTGTATCATTTACGGAATTTACTATTAGAAGGAAACTGTCATTTATCTCATCTCGATTCTGATTATCACTTACTGTGATCATAATAGTAGTTTCACCAAACCAGTTCGGAATAGATGAGATCGTAGCTATTGAGCCTGTTAGATCTATCTGAATATTGTTTTCATTAAAATCAATTTCATAACTCAGATAGTCTCCATCCACATCTTGATAATAATCATCCAGATTCAGGGTTACATCTTCAAAGTCCTCATCTACTGTATATGGATCAGGAATCTGAACATTAATAAATGGTGGGTCATTAACTGGAGTAACTATTATATCCATATTATCACTTGCAATTCCTCCTGATAGATCACTGATATCTACATCTATGTTACCAGTGCCATTCCAGTCCTGAGTCGCAGTGATAATTGCATTCAGTCCATTAATTGTATAGAAAAGGTCTTCAGTAGCATCAATGGTCATAATGAAATCTTCGCTATCAACATCTTCCAGATACAGGGAGAAATCAATTATTAAGCTTTCATCCTCAGCAAAAGATAACTCATCCGGCAGGACAAGTTCCGGTGCATCGTTCACCGGATTTACCAGTACTGTTAACACATCTGAAATTGGTGGATATACTATTCCATCTGTCACTCCAATAGTAACATTTTCGCTTCCAAACCAGTTCAGAGGGGAAGAGAAAGTAGCAATCAGACCATTAAATTCTACATCGATATTATTAGAATTAATCAATAATGCTGTCAGCGCATCTCCGTCTACGTCATTTGCATATAATCCTAAATCAAGTATTGTTGTGGTATCCTCATCAAAACTGATATTGGCTGGCAGGTTCAAGACTGGAGCATCATTAACTGGAGTTACTGTGATCAGGATGTCATCTGAAACAATAACTCTTTCCT
>JAVCDJ010000032.1 GCA_030765845.1 Candidatus Stygibacter australis | reverse complement strand
TATTGCGGGGAAGAGCTCATTCTTAAGGAAGAATTTACGTTCCTGATTGTCCTTTATCTGTCCACTGATGAGCAGCTCCTGATTTGAGATCATTCCGTAGGAGAATAGTTTAAGTAATTTATCGTGAAGAGGACGCAATACTATCCTTTTTTTCATGTTTTCAATACTGTCAGTGCCATTTTTTCCGAGCATCTGATAAATCTGGCTCAGTTTATTATTTTCATCATCTTTCTCAACGCGGAAATCTGAAAATGCATGATATTCATATCCATTAAGATTTATGATCAAACCACTGGTTAGCACTTCATCACATTTGCGGAGATATTCCTGCTTAAAGATCAGATCTTTGTAGATCAAGTAATTATCAGGACCAAAATTCAAACCAATCAAACTGCTCAAAGCTTCTGCATCAGAATTCTGAATTCTACCGGAAGTACGAGAATAGCTGTTATTAAATACGGTGAGTGTGTGAATACCATAATTATAATTATAAAATACCATGACATTTTCATTAAGTGTATCTGATTCATCATTGAAATTAAAAAGATGGAAATTATCAGCTTCAGAAAATAGTTTACGCTTTTTCAGGAGTGGGAATATTTCTCTTTCGTGACGTTTTATCAGGTAATTATTTTCCTCTTCCATCATCCTGGGTGAGGCAAATTCCATTCCATACTTTTCCTGAAAGCCTTCAATTTGTCCATGTCCAAACATGGGAAGTCCCGGCAATGTGCACATCATCACGCATACACCAAAATATTTATCATCATCCCCAAATTGTCCGATGGCTGTGTCTTCATCAGGATTGCTCATGAAATTCACATAACGCTTGAGAATCCTGCGGTCAAATTCAATGGTATTGCTGATAGTTTTCCGGAAGGCAGAATTATCCTCTCTCATCATCATATGCATAAAAGCGCTATTATAAACACGGTGCATCCCCAGGTTACGTACAAAATAACCTTCCATCATCCAGAAAGCTTCTGCCAGAAGGAGAGTATCAGGTGCCTGAGTGGCGATTGCGTCCACCACATCACGCCAGAATTCACGCGGGAAAACTTCATCAAACTTTGCTTTTGTTAAGCTATATTCACTGCGGGAAGGAATATCACCACCGCTTCCTGGTTGCGGAAACCATAATCTCTGGTAGTGTTTTTTTGCCAGAGTCATAGCTGCATCAAAGCGGATAATCGGTATTTTACGAGCTATCTGGATGATTTCATTAAGTACAGCCTGGCGCACGACAGCTTTTGTATAATCAAGCTGGGCAGTATCATTCCAGGGTAATCCCGTTCCGTCATTTCCATGATAAATATAACGACGCACCCCAGTTCTTTTATCATATAATTCAAATACGACTGCAGCATCAGTTTTCGAGTAATAATGATCTTCTATGCGAACTTCCACTTCCGGGTGAGAGCTAAGGCTTTCTCCGGTAAAATAGTAGGAATGATAGGGTGGTTCATCTCTCTGGATATACCAGTCAGGATGATGTACAATCCACTGGGAGTCAATTCCCGTATGATTGGGAACCATATCGCAACCCAGTCTGATCCCATAATTTCGAGCTCTGAAACTAAGGTTATCCCAGGCAGATTCTCCTCCCAGTTCATCAGCGATCTGGTAACTATCGAGGGAATATGCGGATGCAATTGCCAGGTGATCACCATTCATCCCTTTAATCTTACGTGAGGCGTAACTTCTTTGCCAGATCCCGATCAGCCATAAACCTGTAAATCCCCTTTTCTGTAATAATACTAATTCACTATCGGGAATTTGTTCCAGGGTTCTGATATGAAATCCGTATTTCAGCGAAAGTTGATACAACCAGACGTAGGTACTTTTGGCAATAAGAACAAGAGAAGGCATCCAGTTTTTATCTTCTGAGTAATATTCATCAGTTTCCTGATCGCTATCATTTGAATATGTAATTGCAACCGGAGGTGGGAATTCACCACTGAAATATTTTTCTTCTTCCTTTATCAGGTCAAGAGCCTGGAGAATACTAGTGAAATCATCCAGATATTCACCCCAGATCTGCAAAGTGTATTCCAGCTGCTGCCTGATTGAGTCGGGATATTTAAGTGCTGGTTCCCGCAAGAGTTGATATAATCCCAATGTATTATGAAATTTGTCATCTGATTCCTGATGTTTTGATTGAATGCAGTTGACCAATTCCTGGATGATAACGGTATTGCCAGAATCTTTTAAAAGGGGAGAATTATCAAAGAGAATATAATATGACTTAAAGGCAGGATTCAGATTATTGATCCAGTTGATAATAATCTCTTTCAGCAGAAAATAAACCTGTACTTTATTCTCTCTCTTAAATTCAAGCTTCAGAAAATGGGTAATAT
Organism: Candidatus Stygibacter australis; assembly: GCA_030765845.1. Lineage (NCBI taxonomy): Bacteria > Pseudomonadati > Candidatus Cloacimonadota > Cloacimonadia (SeqCode) > Cloacimonadales (SeqCode) > Candidatus Stygibacter > Candidatus Stygibacter australis. The sequence continues at coordinate 10,916 of JAVCDJ010000032.1, read as the reverse complement.
ATAATTCCAGAAACTGGTAATAGCTTTCGGTTCCCTGAGAGTTTTCCAGATAATAATTAATATCTTCAAGAAGAGAAGGGAAGTGCTTTTTGATGTAATTATCCATAACCTGTAAGCTAAGTTCTGACATAGTAATAATAGCTTTCAAATCACCAGCACTGAAGTGAAGGTCTTCCTTTCTGATATTATCATTTAAGACCTGAATAGTGTGCTGCATATCAGAAGTATTACCATTTACGAGTTTGCCAAGATTTGAGAACCTGAATTCAGGGATTTTCCTGATATAGGGCTGCGATCGATCTACTGCCAGACCATAACTAGTCTGATTATTTTCTTTTTTCATTATCAAAGTGTATTGATTCCCTTTAGATTTAATAATACCATTTGACGAGATTCAGGAAATCTCTGAAAAGGTATGGGCGAGGTTTGATCCTGGCATTAAAATACTGAATACCAGAGCTTACTATCTTAATATTTCCTTCAAAAATAGTGAAATCACCCTCAGTTTTCGTTTTATGCAGCAAAGCTACAGAGAACTTGTCCTCATATTTATAGAATATCTCACATTCAAGCAGGTCATCATCAATTCCATTCAGATAAGTAGTTGCTGTCACGGGGATTTTTTGACCACTAAGAACAATGGAATTTTCATGCAGATCCAGCTTAAGATCAGAAATCCTTACATCCTGCCATTTACTGTTCAATAGAGCTTTCAGTTCCACCAGTTCCTTTAAACATTTCTGCTCATCCTGGCTGAGTATTTTAGAATATAAAGATCCCGGTAAGTAAAAATCATTAACATATTCGCGCAGCATACGATGCATATTGAAATCTCTACCTACTGTATAGATAGAATTTATCATCATTGAAATCCAGGCAGAAGGATAACCGTTTTTATTTCTGGTGTAATATAGTTTAGCTATATCATTTTCCAGTTTATAATACAGTTCTTCTGCTTCCAGTCTATCCCTTAGATCCTGATCAACGATGTTTTCACCAGCTTCAAGAGACCAGCCATTATGTCCATCATAACATTCAGGCCACCAGCCATCGAGAACACTCAGGTTTAAAACTCCATTCATCCCGGCTTTCATCCCCGAAGTTCCACTTGCTTCCAGAGGTTTGATGGGGTTATTAAGCCACACATCAACGCCTTGAACAAGGTGACGTGCTACATCTATATTGTAATCTTCAAGAAACACGAATTTATCCTGCACATCGTTCTCCCGGGCGAATTCAATGATTTTTTTGATCAGCTCTTTTCCATTGGAATCAGCTGGATGTGCTTTCCCGGCAAAGACAAACTGAACGGGATGAGTGGGATGATTAAGCAGTTTCAATAATCTGTCAGGAAAGCGCAGGATGAGGTTTGCTCTTTTATAGGGAGCAAATCTTCTGGCAAAACCAATCAGGAGATGAGATGAATCCAGAACAAGACTGCCACTTTTATGGAAAAGCTTAAGATCGCTTTTATAAATAAGGGATTTCTCGAGTCTTTTATTAATGTAGCTGATCAATTGCTGCTTACGCTGCATATGAGCTTCCCAGATCTCTGTTTCAGGAATGGTGAGAACATTTTCCCAAACAGATTTCTCTTCAGCAATATGCCGGTATCCAGTTCCAATATAACGGTCAAAAAGTTCCACAAGCTGAGGTCCCAGCCAGGTTTGGATATGAACGCCGTTGGTGATACCGTGAATGGGCATTTCTTTCTGGCACACACCTGGATAGATGGAATGCCACATTTCTTTGGATACTTCGCTGTGCAATTTAGAAACTCCATTGATATAATTACTGAACCGAATTGCCAGCACGGAAAGAGAAAACTGATTTTCCATATTATCTTCTGCTGCCAGCTTTTTGATCTCATTAAAACTTTTGCCAAATGCCTGGCATCTATCTTTAAGGTATGGTTCCACAATATCGTTACTATAGCGTTCATTTCCCGCAGGTACGGGGGTGTGGGTGGTAAACACAGTACTGGAATGGATCAATTCTACAGCGTCTTCATAGGTATAACCATCATTGATAAGATCTTCCATGCGTTTCAGGATCAGGAAGGCAGAATGACCTTCATTTAAATGATATATTGTCGGTGTAAGGTTAATATTTTTCATCAATTCCGCTGATCCGTAGGCGATCACAAGTTCCTGAAGTAATCTCATTTCACGATCGGTTACATACAGGTAATCTGTGATATGGCGAAATTTATCCTTATTCAAGATAAGATTAGTATCCATCAGGTATAAAGGAACTTTACCAACATTAATGCACCAAGGTTGGATATAGCAGTCTTCATTGCCCAGCTTTATCTTAAATATCATATCTGAGCCATCTTCATTAGTAAGTTTATGCACTGGTTTTGTGTACCAGTTATTCTCCTCATAGACTTCTTCCTGCATCCCATCAAGATTTATTCTTTGATTAAAGTATCCAAGTTTATATAGCAAACCAAAGCCATAAAAAGGTAAACCAAGATCGCTGGCACCCTTGAGATGATCTCCGGAGAGAACACCTAATCCTCCAGAATAGATGGGCAGGCATTCATGTAGACCGTATTCCATCGAAAAATAAGCTATCTTGAAATCCTCAGATACATTCAGCTTCTTTTCATATTCCTTCATGTAATGTCCCTCAAAGCTCAGGTATTCCTTGAATTTGCGATATACAGTTTCCAGTTCTTTCACAAATCCAGGTGAATTGCTCAGTTCCTTGATCCGGTTTTCACTGATATTACGAATTATACTAACGGGATTATGATTCTCTCTTCTAAAGAGACTGGGGTCAATACGCAGAAAGAGTCGATACGCAGAAGTATCCCAGGTTGACCACAGGTTATCTGCCAGTTCCAGAAGAGGTTTCAGATTATCTGGAAAATTCGGCCTTACGTAAAATTTCTTAAATCTTATATTATTCATCGTTCCTCCAATGAAATATATCAATTAGAAAATATATCTTAAAATCTATACAATTTGCAGGTCATATTATGTAAAGGATTTTATCTTCATTTTTCTGCTCTTGTGTCTTCTTAATGCCGGTATTTGAGAAATAAACAAACCAGCTACTACTATGATTATTCCTGAAAGCTTACGCAAACTTATCATTTCATGAAGAATGATAAATGCCAGTATTGCAGTAAATACAGGGATCATATTACAAAAAATATTAGCATTATTCAATCCGATTTTCCTGAGAGCATAGGTGAATAATAGAAATGAACCACAAGTGCAGAATATTGCCAGTCCCAGCACCGGATAAAATGCAGTTAGGGGAGGGATGTCACTAAAAAATTGCTTACCTTCTACTAAGAGAAATACTGGCAGAAAATAGAGCATCCCGAAAAAAGTCTGCACTGTAACTATGGTTACAGGTTCATATTCTACAGCGATTTGACGCAGCTTGATACCATAACCCACAGCACCAAAAACAGCTACAAATAATAACGCCATACCTTTGAGGGTAGCACCTAATTCATTTGTTTCCAGCACAATCACAACAACTCCGAGAAACGAGATCACAGCTCCGATAATTCCCCATCTGGTTACAGGCTCTTTAATGATGAACCAGGCGAAAATGAGAGTGATCAGAGGAATAAGAGAAATGATCACTGCACCGAATGAAGCGGAAACATATTGCATGCCACAACTTTCACCAATGAAGTAAATAAATGGTTCAAAGAGAGCCAGAAGCATGAATTGAGGGATATGCTTCGGTTTGATTACATCACGCTGAGGTGATAGATAATAGAGTGCTGGCATAATGATGCAGGCTATCAGTAGCCTTAGAAAAGTCATGGTGAATGGTCCCATATAGATGAAAATAAATTTCATGGCTATAAAGGACGATGACCAGAAGAGCATTGCCACAATTACGGCAAAATAAGGTAGATATGTTTTCATTTATTTCCTGTAATCTGGATGTAAGAGCATTTTTCAGGTAAAAAAAGTACCCGGTAACTCATTCAGGGTAAACCAGGTACTTCTATTTATCTCATCAATAATATTTATTTCAAACCTACCCTTTTCAATAAGGCATCCGGATCAGGTTTTCTGCCTCTGAACTTAATAAATAAGTCCATAGGATCTTCAGTATTACCTTTTGCCAGGATATTAAAGCGGAATGATTCAGCTGTATCCTTATTGAATATGCCTTTTTCTAAAAATAGCTCAAAGGCATCTGCTTCCAGAACTTCTGCCCATTTATAGGAATAGTATCCAGATGCATATCCGCCAGCAAATACATGAGAATATGAGCAGGAAGTATTCCTGCCCTGGATAGGTGGTAATAGACTTGTTTTTGCCAATGCTTTCAGCTCATAATTATACACATCATCAATTCCGCAGCTTACCGCATTGTGCCATGCCATATCAAGATAACCCAGTCCCAATTGCCTTAAGGAGGCTGAGCCGGCATTGAAGGATTTAGATTTCTTCACTTTCTCTATCAATTCTTCCGGGATCACTTCTCCGCTTTCATAATGATGAGCAAAAAGAGCCAGGGTCTCTTTCTCAGTTACCCAGTTTTCCATGATCTGTGATGGTAGCTCCACAAAATCCCAATATACACTTGGACTTGCCAAAGCTGCTTCCTGAACGTTTGAGAGCAGACCATGCAGGGAATGGCCAAATTCGTGGAACAATGTTGTAACTTCATTTAAGCTCAATAATGAAGGGGTGTCTTCAGTGGAAGGAGTAAAATTAGTCACTATTGAAGCATGAGGGGTTCTATCCTTGCCATAAAGATAGCCCTGGCTCTGGAAAGTTGTCATCCAGGCTCCTCCGCGTTTAGTTTCGCGAGGGAACAAATCCAGGTATAATAGCCCTATATAAGTATCATCAGATTCTGTAACTTCAAAAACCTGCACATCTTCATGATAGCGGGGAACATCTTCTACGGGTTTGAACTTGATGCCATATAATTTTTCAGCTACTTTAAAAGCTCCTGCTACTACATTTTCCATCTTGAAATAGGGTCGTAGTTCCTCAGCATCATATTCAAATTTTTTCTGCTTTAATTTTTCACCATAATAATTCAGATCCCAGGGTTTGATCTTTTCAATTCCATCCAGCTCTCTGGCAAAGGCATGCAGTTCTGCTAATTCCATCTTAGCTGGTTCAATGCTGGCAGCATATAATCTATCCAAAAAATTCATAACCGCTTCAGGTTTTTTTGCCATCCGCTCAGTTAGCACAATTTCAGAGTGGTTTTTATATCCCAGTAATTGTGCTCTTTGATAACGCAGGCAGGCGATTTTTTTGAGGATTTCCTGATTATCAAATTTACCTTCATATGCCCGACTGGCAAAAGCACTATTTACTTCTTTGCGCAAGGCTCTATTGCTGCAATAGGTAAGCACTGGTAATACACTGGGAAACTGAAGATTGATCAGCCATCCTTCTTTGTACCCTTTCTGCTTTGCTCTGAATGCTGCTGCCTTAAGGGCATTTTCCGGTAAACCGGCTAATTCATTTATATCTGTTATATGTTTTTCCCAGGCATTGGTAGCTCCAAGAACATTCTGACCGAATTTGGGACCTAATTGAGAAAGCTCCATATCCAATTTCTGAAGTTTTGCTTTATCTTCATCACTAAGCATTGCTCCATTGCGTACAAATCCTCTATACTGCTTTTCTACAAAACGACGCTGCTGGCTGGTAAGTCCCATAGTTTCACGTTTATCATAAACATATTTAACGCGCTCAAATAATTGCGGGTCAGAGATCATTTTGCTGGAAAGCATTGATAATTTCGGGGCAATCTGCTGGGCAAGCTGCTTGAATTCGTCGTTAGATTCTGAACCCATTAAATTAAAATAAGTTCCGGATGCTGTATCCAATACTTCAGAAAGTTCCTGCATTGCGCGAATTGTATTATCATAATTAGGATGATCTGGATTGTTTTTTATTTTATCCAGATTGGCTTCTGCTTCCTTCAGCCCAAATTCTATGGCGGGAAGGAAATGCTCCATTTTAATTTCATCAAAGGGTAATGCCTGATATTCACCTACTCGTTTTAAGTCAATCAAAGGATTGTTACTCATTGCTACCTCACATTATACTATTATTTCCATGCAAGAAAATTTTACTCAATCCTTTCGTCAACTATATATTAAAGTAAAGCAGTTTTAATCATGAAAGACTGTTCAATTCTCCCAGTCAAGACCTTGCGAATGGTCGATAGACCTTCGCAATGGCTGGTCAGAGGGCAGGATTTATTAAACCTATACCATTATGCTATTTAGCGTTGTTAATGTGCTGCTCATATCGGTCAACCATTGCGAAAGTGCAAGCACCATTCGCAAGGTCTCAGAAGGGTCAATTTCAGTATTTACCTAGATCAATCAGTAAAAGCCGAAAAGATGAGCCAGTATAATGTATTTATGGTTTAAATTAAGTCTTTTCCCTATTTATTCCGAACCAGTAATTGTCTACTGGCGATAAAGATGACTTTTCCACCCAGGAAACCTCCTGCTGCCTGAATGAGATTTGGAATGATCTCACTGAACGCACCCTGCATCCCAATGCTGGGAGTGAGAGATTCAAAAGCAAAATACGTGAGAACCATAAATGACCCACCCAGCAGTAAAGCCAGGAAGTGGAATATGCCACGAGTAGTGCTGGCCAGAGCAGCCCAGGCGCATTCAAGAGCTTTCGCAATAAATGTCATGGGAGCAAAAAGAGCAAAACCACCAACGACATCAGCCAGAGCAGAGCCAATTCCACCAGCAAGAAAAGCCAGCCAGATACCATGATCATTATCAATTCTGATACCATTCTTCTTAATCGGAGCTGCCAGGGTCAATCCGGCAAAAACTACTGCTACATCACCGAAATTAAAGTATCCACGGGTAGGAAGAGGGATTTTGACCAATAGGGTTGTAGCCATAATGAGCACCATCAACATAATGGCATGAAAAACATTTTCCTTTCTCATAATTCCTCCAGTTGCCTTAGTCTGTTTAAATAAATATGGCGTATAATACTGCCTTCATCTATCAAATAAATATATAGCGAAAGTGGGAATGCACATAAAATCAGGAAATTTCTTTTTAATCCCGTTTTATTCTGGATCAAAGGATGCATTCGAGTATAAAATTCTAATCTTGGCATAATTTTAAAAGCTTTTTTTATAAAAACCTGCAAAAAAATAATATCAGACTTGAGTTCATTACTCAGTGGAAGCCCCAATATATCCTGATATGAGAACAGTGAGATCATCCATTTTGTGAATAAAAATGAAGCAGGGAAATATATAACTTTGATCAGGCTGTCATACAGCCAGTCATCTCTACCCTGAAGGTTAACAAGTTGGAAAATGAGACCAAAAATGAAAATAGTGATCGTGAAAGGGAGCAAAAGTTTGATCATTTCCCAGGATTCAGTAATAGAAAACCTTAAAGAGTGCATGATGAGAATAATAATGAAGATAGTCAGATGAAGGATCAGGTTATCATAATATATAAAGCCCGTGATAATAAAAAAGCCAATAACGGTACAGATCAGAGAACTTAGCTTAATGAGTTTCAGCATTGTGATAACCGTGCTTTTCTGATATTTGACTGTCCTTCAATATGCAATCGAAATTGTTGTTTGAAATTAGAAAGACTATTCTGCAGGAAAGGGTTATCAAGATTATGGGAGACCAGAATTAACAATTGATATGCAGGATCATTGAAAATCACACGCATGTCCTCATCAGAGAGTAATTTATCCGTCTCATCCATGAGGATCACATCAACAGCGGGGATTTCAATTTCCCTGGTGACTGTGGAAATTGGGGCATTGAACAAAATCTGAGAGAAAAGTTTTTTACCCGATTGAGAAAGGGAAAAAATAGCTTTCAGCGACCTGTCAATAAGATTCTGGATGTGACTGTCCTGACCTTTGAAGCTGAAAAATATTTTATTTTGTTTGAGATCAGGAATAATGATCTGCTCCAGAAAAGTGGTTTTTCCGCTGCCGTTATCCCCGGAGATCAAAAGGAGTTTTTTCTCTGAATCTGAAGCAATGGTTAGAGCAGAATCAAGCTGAAAGATAAAGGGTCTATCCTTGAGTTTTAGTTTTCCGGCAGAGATATTCAGCAGGTTATTCATTGATTGCCACCAGCTCATCATTTCGCCAGCAATAATATGAGATATTATAGTTCCTGAATTCCTTCAGAATATCTTTCAGAATAAAACGATTGGAAGCAGAGAGAGATTCTAAGATGTTATGAAGTAAGAATTTAGGAGATTTATTTTTAAAAAAGGCAAGGGCAGAATAAAATATTACTGCCAGGATAGAATTTTCACCACCTGAGAGATGATCAAGTGGATGATTGATATTGAAATCAGGTTTAAATATCTGAAATTTTAAAATTATGTCCGGCAGGAAGAGTTCAGGGTATTTCACACCAAACAGGAGAGCTTCCTCTTTCAAGCTGGTTGCCAGAAAGGTGTGATCAAATTCCAGAAGGAAATATCTTTCCTCAATATTTTCCATATCTCGCATTATTAATACCCCAGATTCCAATTCAGAGATAGCTGAATTTCAGGCAAGGAATTTGTGTGACTTAGAATTAAGACCGGTTTTGGGATTTTGGATTGACAAGAAACAAGGATAAGAGAAAAAACTAAAAAAAAGGAAAAGAGGTCTGATGCAAGCAGTAATTTTAGCCGCAGGAATGGGTAGAAGGCTGGATTTGATAAGTGGTGGATTGCCAAAACCAATGCTGAATATAACAGGGAAATCAATAATACATTCTCAGATAGAAAGTTGTCAGCAATATGGAGTGGAGCAATTTGTGATTGTGATTGGATATCGTATGGAAGAGATGAAAGCTCATATTTTGGAGATTTTGTCATCTGAGCGGGTAATATTTGTGATCAATCCAGATTATGCAACAACGAATACTCTCTATTCGCTGTACCTGGCAAGGGAATATTTAAATCAGGATACGCTCTATTTTAACGGAGATGTACTTTTTGAGAGAGGTCTATTACCAAAGCTGCTTTCATATTCCGGAAGTTCAATATTAGTTGAGAAGAAATCTTGTGGGGAAGAAGAAGTTAAGGTTAATATTAATGAATCAGGATATGTAACAGCTATCGGTAAAGAATTATGCCTGGATGAATGTGTGGGAGAATTCATCGGGATAGCCTGCTTCAGGAAGGATGTTCTGGTGAAATTGAAAAAATTTCTGGAAATGGGGATAAAAGCTGCCCAGCATAATAACTATTTTGAATATGCTGTAAATCAATTTTGTGATGGAATAGAAATCATGGCTGTATCTACTGGTGATGCCTGCTGTATAGAAATTGATTTCCCAGAAGATATTGTTCGAGCAAAGACATTGTTTAATAAATGAGAAAAATAATAATATTAGTCACCTTGAATGCTCGCTATACTCATACCAGTCTGGCATTATATTATTTGAAGGCAGTTTTAGATGAACAGGATATCAGGACTGAGATCTGTGAATATAATATCAATCAGCCCAGGTTGGATATAATAGAAGATATATTAAGTAGAGAGCCAGACATCATCGCTTTCAGCATATATATCTGGAATGTGGAGCATATAAAGCCCATCATAGCAGATCTAAAAAGGATGAGGAAGAATATTAAAATCATCGTAGGGGGACCAGAAGTTAGTTATCAGCCAAAAATATGGCAGAGAGACTTTCCGCAAGTGGGCTATATTGTGACAGGTGCCGGTGAAGGGGTGATCGCTGAGGTTTTGGCAGATATTGATGGCAACATGAAGGGTATCGTACCAGGGAAAGCAGTTAGTCTCTCAGAAATTTCATTCCCCTATAAAAATATGAAAGTGGAAGGTAAAGAGAGCAGATATTTTTATTATGAAACTTCCCGCGGGTGCCCTTTCCGCTGTGCTTATTGTCTGTCATCAAGAAGCGATCAGAAGCTTCAGTTCCGAGATCTGGATAATGTATATGAAGAGCTGGAATACTTTATTAAAGAAGGATATCGGCATATTAAGCTGGTGGATAGAACCTTTAATGCCAATAGTGAAAGGGCAAGAGCTATTTGGAGAAAAATCTCTGAGCTATATGGAGAATATCCAGAATCACAAACAGGATTTCATTTTGAAATACATCCTCAATTACTGGGAATTGAGGATTTTGTGATATTAGCAGAAGTGCCGGAAGAGAGATTCCGTTTTGAGATGGGGATACAGACCTTGAATGATGAAGTGGGAAAAATAATTCACAGAACTATGGACTGGGAAAAAGTGAGTGCAAATATTCTTAAGCTTAAAAATAGGTGTAATATACATCTGCATCTGGATTTGATAGCTGGTTTGCCAGGAGAAGATATTACATCATTTGCAGCAGGTTTTGATAAAGTGATGAAATTAGGCTGTGAACATTTACAGCTCGGGTTTCTGAAAGTACTTGGTGGAACTGAGATGGAAAGCATGGTGGAGGAATACGGGATCATTTATCAAAGCAGTGCTCCTTATCAGGTGATGCAAACCTCAAAGGTGAGTTGGCAGGAAATGAGCCAGATAAGAAAAGTGGAATCAATAATGGATATCTATTACAATTCTGGACGCTATAGATCAAGTATGGGATTTGTCCTGGCAGAAAAAGAGATCAGTGCCTGGGAATTATTCTGGGGCTTAGCAGGTTATTTTCAGCAGCAGGGACTTGATCTCAGGATGCGGGACTGGGAGAAATGTGCCCGGGTATTAGAAGAATATTTAGTGCTTGATCAGCAAATAGTAGAAGAAGTATTATTAGATGCTTTGCGAATTGACTGGTGCCAGCAGTCAAGAAGTCATTATTATCCGGAGTTTTTACGCCATAAAAAACTTGATGAAGCACGTGAAAAAGCTTATGCGATATTATTAACCTACAAAAATCAGGAAAGAAAATTAGAAGCTGCTCAAATTCGGCAGGCTATATTTTTTCAATCA
>JAVCDJ010000031.1 GCA_030765845.1 Candidatus Stygibacter australis | reverse complement strand
AGGTGCTGCTCATTCGAAACCGTGTTTCCCGCATTTTCTTCCTGAGACGCTTCTTTTCATACCCAATTTCACTTAATATGGAAACTATCCTTAATCTGGGAATTATCCGCTGTATAAAAATAGGAATAACCTATTTTTGGATTCGCATCTTCCCTATTCGTAAAGAAAAATCTCTGGCTGATTTTTATATAAACCGCTTTGGCAAAGAGCTATATAATACTTTCTTTCGGGATTATACCACCAAAGTATGGGGTGTCACACCAGATCATATAAGCCCTGAATGGGGAGCACAGCGAGTGAAAGGGCTTTCTATCTCAAAAGCAATCCTGCACGCTGTTCGCTCTATATTTAAGAAAGATAAATCCATTGGACAAAAAGGAACTGAAACATCCTTGATCGAGCAATTCACTTATCCGAAATATGGACCAGGTCAAATGTGGGAAACCGTTGCTGAAATGGTGCAGAAAGATGGTGCCGAGCTCTATATGAAAAAGACCTGTACTGGTTTCATTTATGATAATGGCAAGATCACTGGTGCTGAGATAACCGATACGGATACAGGTGAAAAAGAAGTAGTCACTGGAGATATATACTTTTCCACAATGCCAGTGAAAGACCTGATCCTGGGAATGGGAGAGCCTGTTCCTGCTAAAGTGAAAGAAGTCGCTGAGGGATTGATCTATCGTGATTTCATCACTGTAGGCTTACTCCTGAAGAAATTGAAGGTGAAAAACAAGGGTACTTTTAAGACAGTGAATGATATCGTTCCCGATAACTGGATATATATTCAGGAACGCGATGTTATCGTAGGCAGAGTGCAGGTATTCAATAACTGGAGCCCATATATGGTGGCAGACAAAGATAACGTTTGGATCGGACTGGAATACTTCCTTAATGAGACAGATGAAATGTGGAGCTGGGAAGACACAAAAATGGCACAACTGGGTATTGATGAAATGGTGAAGATCGGTATCATTGATCGGGAAGATGTCCTAGATTCGGTTGTTATCCGCACCGCTAAGACCTATCCGGCCTATTTTGGCAGTTATAATCAGTTTGATCACATTAGAGATTTTGTGGATACTATTGATAATCTGTATATGGTGGGAAGAAATGGTCTGCATCGCTATAACAATCAAGATCATTCCATGCTGACTTCCATGACAGCAGTTGATAATATTGCCAAAGGTATCAAAGATAAAACCAATATCTGGGAAGTGAATACCGAAACAGAATACCATGAAGCCAAACAGGAAATGAGTGAAAAACTCAAAAAACAATAAACATCAGGAAAACTATGGAATCAATGCACGGAACAACAATAATCGGCATCAAGCATAATGGCAAGATAGCTATCGGCGGAGATGGGCAGGTCACATTGGGAAATACTGTGATGAAAGCCACTGCCCGTAAGATCAGAAGGCTATATGATGACAAGGTCGTGGTAGGGTTTGCCGGAGCAACAGCAGATGCTTTTACTCTCACAGAAAAATTCGAGGAACGGCTTAAGCAGTATAAGGGTAATCTGCTGCGTTCAGCTGTGGAGCTTGCCAAGGAATGGCGATCAGATAAAATGCTCAGGCATCTGGAAGCGATGATGATAGTTGGTGATAAAGAGAACCTGCTGGTACTCACAGGTAATGGTGATGTACTTGAGCCGGATGATGGAGTGGTAGCTATTGGTTCTGGAGGAAATTTTGCCCTTGCAGCAGCAAAAGCTCTGGTAAAATTCAGTGACCTTTCCGCAAAGGAGATTGCCGAGGAGTCTCTTCAAATTGCTTCCGGTATATGCATTTACACTAATAGCTCTATTATCGTGGAAGAAATATGAAATTATCGCTGCAACTTCTGACCGATTTGGAGATTTAAATGCCCATTATCGGTATAATGTGTGAATATTTAATTCAAATTAAAGCCTATAATGAGAAATATTGTTTTCTAAAAAACCCTTAATAGTGGTTATTAAAACCACTTAAGGTAAAAAATAATAATATTTATTTTGCATATGGAATTGAAATTGCGTAATTCAAAATGGAGGTATTAAAATTATGAAAAAAATTAACGGTGTAATTTGGTTATTTATCATTTTTTCATTTGCATTAGCGATAGTCAGTTGTTCAAGCAGTGATGATAATACAGTAACAGATCCAATTAGTATGACTGATCTTGTGATAGCGGATGACTTCAATTTTACAACACACAGAGATGTAGAAGTTACATTTAGAGCTCTTTATGCAGGAGTTTTCTATATTTATGATATGGAAGACAATCTTTTGAAGAAAGGGCGGATTGATTTAGATGATGGTTATCAGGGCGTTGTAAGCATTCCAAATGACGTAAATGATGTGAAACTTTATTTTAGTGAAGTAGAAGATCTGGAAGCAGTTTACACAATAACAGGTGATATTATTGACTATGATTTCTATCCACCTTCTGAAGAAGAAGAAAGGGGTGGTGGAACTCGCTGTGAAGATCAAATCCATCCGATACTGGAATGTATTGAGCATTTGGGTGATGGCTTATTTTTAGCTCATTTTGGTTATAGAAATGATTATGATGTTGTGCAGCAGATACCAATTGGTCCTATGAATAAGTTGCAAAACACTCCAAATCAGGATATGGGACAGCCTACTGTTTTCGATCCTGGGCGTCATGTAGATGTTTTCACTGTCGAATTTCCCGGTGATGGATATAGGGATGATGAAATTTTCTATATCAAATGGAAACTGGGAGGTACCTTGGGTGAAGGATTCGCCAGAGCAGATTCTATATCCACTGAATGTCCTCGTGGGGTTTTTGATGATGATGATAATGATGGTGTATTAAATGATGACGATGATTTCCCATACGATGAAACCAGAGCATTCTTGAACCACTTCCCTGCAACTGACAGTTTAACCTTAAACTGGGGAACACTTGCTTTTGAAGACTTATGGCCCCTGATGGGAGATTATGATTTTAATGATGTAATAATTAATTATCGTTTTGAGACAGTGGATGATCCCAGTGATTACCTTCTGGAAGTTTATGGATATTTCACTCTAAGAGCTTCTGGTGCTTCTTATGAAAATGGCTTTGCCATTGAAATGCCTTTCCTGACTGGAAATGTGGAAACATTAACATTTACTCCAGAACTTAATGGAAATGGTATCATTTCTGGTGATAATTCAGCAATTGTGAAATTCTTTAGTAATGCTCTGGAAGTTATGAATAAACCGGAAAACAGCACTTTTGTTAATACTCAAATCAGTGATCCATATTTGGACCCTGTAAACTTTGAATTTTATCTAAAACTTACTGAAGCAGTTGATGAGAGCACTTTCCCCTGGTTAGAACCACCATATAATCCCTTTATTATTGTAGATCAGGTTACTGGAAAAGAAATTCATCTGCCTGATATGCCTCCAACAATCTTAGCTGATCCTACACTTTTTGGCACTGATGATGATGATTCAAATCCGGGATCTGATCGCTATTATAAAACAGCTACTAATCTACCGTGGGCTATTAATCTCCCAATTGAATGGACTTATCCTCTTGAGAGAATTCAAATTATTGATGCCTATAACTACGTTGATGATTGGGCAGAAAGCAGCGGGGATATTTATAATGACTGGTTTGAAAATAATGAAGGTTATATTGTAGAAGAGAATCTTTACCTGGCACCATAACCAGAAGTAATTAATAGTTTAAAAGCTATATTTCAGTGTTTTTGCTGAAATATAGCTTTTTTTGTTTTCCATAAAAAAACACTTGCGTTATGAACCTATGTGCATAATTTTGCCCCCTGAAGAAAAGCAGGAAGGAGAGAATATGCCCAGACCTCAAAAAGACAGGCTGGTGGGACACCCGCCTCTTTTCACAGATTTTAAACCTGTGGGAATCCGACGCAAGGCACTTGAGACAATAATTTTGAGTCTTGATGAATACGAAGCTATCCGCTTAACAGACCATTTGAATCTGGAACATTCTCAGGCAGCCGAGAAAATGGAGATTTCCCGTCCGACCTTCACACGTCTCATTGAACAGGCAAGGTTTAAGATCGCTCAGTTTCTGATTGAAGGCAGACATCTCACTATTGAGGGTGGGAATATCCACTTTCGGGGTAACATCTATAAATGCGGAAATTGCGGAAATATCTTTAAATCAGAAATAGATAAAATTATAGGGAAATGTCCAAAATGCGGGTCAGAAAATATAACTGACCTTGCCAGTGAGTTTGGTCATGGCAATTGTTGTCGTGAAAGAGGTGAGAATTCCACTAATGAGTAAGCAGAGATTCAATCTTAAAAATGTACTCACAGTTTCACTGTCACATTTATTTCATGATATATATTCATCATTTCTGGCACCGATATTACCACTGCTGATCAGTAAACTGGGAATTAGTGTATTTCAGGCTGGTTTTCTGGATATCATCCGCCAGATACCAAGCCTCCTTAATCCGTTTCTAGGTGTAATAGCCGATCGTGTAAGTGTGCGATATCTGATCATTATCGCTCCTGCCATAACAGCTATCTCAATGAGTCTGCTGGGGATTGCTCCAAGTTATATTATTGTTACTATTTTGATCTTTATGGCTGGTATTGGTTCAATGCTTTTTCATGTTCCAGCACCGGTGATGATAAAGCAGGTATCTGGTGACCGCATTGGCAAGGGAATGAGTTTTTATATGCTGGGTGGAGAACTGGCAAGGACTTTGGGTCCTCTGATTATCCTGGCTGCTATCTCATTATGGAAACTGGAAGGCACATGGCGTCTCGCTCCTTTTGGAGTGATTGCTTCAGTAATTCTCTTTTTCCGACTACGGAAGATCAAAGTAGTAAAAGCAGATAAATTAGAAAATCCCATTGGGATAAAAAGCACTTTGCGTACTATGACACCCTTCTTTATCACGATTGCCGGAATCATATTCTTCAGGGCTGGTTTAAAAGCTGCCCTCACAATTTATTTACCCACCTATCTTACTATGAAAGGCTCCAGTCTCTGGATAGCGGGAGCATCGCTTTCCATATTGCAGTTTGCCGGGGCAGCAGGCACTTTTCTGGCTGGTTCAATTTCAGATAAGATCGGCAGAAAAAATGCTCTTCTGATCATCGCCATCGCCAATCCTCTTTTAATGTGGTTATTCACGCACTTGCATGGCTGGTTGACTGTTCCAGTGCTTATCCTCAATGGTTTCTTTCTGTTTGGCAGTGGTCCAGTGATGCTGGCTATGGTGCATGATCACGATTCTGAGCACATGTCTTTGATCAATGGGATTTATATGACTATCAGCTTTGTTTTGAGCTCTATTATGATCATGTTTGTAGGTTATTTCACCGATAAGATCGGACTGGATAGTACTTATTCGATCATCACTTTCTTTGCCCTGGGCACTATACCATTTGTATTTTTTCTAAAAAATAAATAAGGAGATGAAAAATGAGAAACTATGATGTAATCATTATTGGAGGAGGACCCTCTGGGATTATTGCTGGGGTAACTGGCAAGAAACAGAATACCGAGAAAAGCTTTCTAATGATCAAAGAAGAAGCGAAAGGTCTTGTACCATGTGGTATTCCTTACATCTTTCACGATCTGGGTGACGTATCAAAAAACGCCATGGGACCCAAACCTTTTATTGATGCAGGTGGAGAAGTTGTGGTTGATCAGGTGATCGATATTGACCTGGAAACCAAAATCCTCACTACCATGAGCAAGCAACAATTCGGCTATCAAAAACTTGTGTTTGCCACTGGCTCTATTCCAATTGTACCCACTTTTATTCCCGGTTATGAACTTGACGGTGTGGAATATATCATCAAAAGCTATAATTACATTGAAAAACTGAAAACCAGAACTGATGCTGCAAAAAATATCGTAGTTATCGGTGGTGGCTTCATTGGTGTGGAAGTTGCTGAACAGCTTGCTAAATTTGAAGATAAAGTGGTTACTCTGGTAGAAATGGAAAGCTGCTGCCTGTTCCGGGCATTCTCAAAAGATATTGCAGATAAAGCAGATGAAGTTATTCGCAATACTGGAATCAACCTTAAAACTGGCTGTAAGGTTACTGAAATCATCGGAAAAGATAATCAAGTAACTGGTGTTCGCCTTTCTGACGGTTCAGAGATCATTGCTGAAATGGTGATCACGGCTATTGGCTACAAGCCTAATACTGGGCTGGCTAAAGCTGCCGGACTATCTATGAATGACCATAACGCCATTGTAGTTGACCGCTATATGAGAACTCCTCAAAAGGACGTTTTCGCTATAGGTGACTGCTCCCAGACTACTGGATTCATCACAGGACGTACAGGTAATATCATGCTGGCATCAACTGCAACTGCTGAAGCTCGCATTCTGGGTTATAATCTGTTCAGTATCAATCTTCTGCGTAACTTTGTCGGTACTCTTTCTGTATTCTCTACCAAGATCGGTGGAGTGGCTTTTGCTTCTGCCGGTGCTATTGAGCAATCTGCCCAGCAGGCTGGAGTTGAATATGTAATTGGTAAATTCGAAGACGTTGACAGGCATCCAGGCACTCTGCCGGATACTTCCAAAATGCTGGTGAAATTGACCGTTTCACCTCAGGATCATTCCATAATTGGTGGAGAAATAGTAGGCGGAGACTCTACTGGTGAATTGATCAATGTTGTGGCACTTGCCATTCAGAAACACGTAACTGTTTTTGAATTGATCTCATTTCAGGTTGGTACTCACCCACTGCTTACTACTGCACCCACCAAATACCTGCTCATAAAAGCAGCAGAAAACGCTATAGCTAAACTAAAAAAATAAATTCCAGATCTTCAAAAAACGGCAGGCAGATATATCTGCCTGCCGTATCTGCTTAATTAAGTGCCCGTTCCTCGAAGACCGTGCCGTAGCCTTCTGGAAGTAGTCCATAACTTTAGTGATGGAGTAGGCGAAGGATGGACATGAGAGTACTCCGGCGGTGCACGTCTGCTTAATTAAGTGCCCGTGCAACGCTAACGGTACTCCGGAAGTGTGGCGCAGGAAACGGCAGGTATGTCACCGAAACTACCAAACCTTGCCGGGCTACATCTTCCTCACCGAACTTCTATACTTAGCCAAAACACCTTTTCTTATCCGTACAAATCCGTAAAATCTGTGTCATCCGTGTTCTATATTCTCATCATCTTCCCGCATCCCCGCTCCATCTGTGAGTACACCGGCGGCGCACGTCTGCTCATACACGAAGGCATTGAAGTGCCTGAGGATAAAAACAAATAGACAAAAGAAACTTGATCGACTAATTTGCCTGAAAGAATATAAAGTATGAAAGAGGAAATATAATGTTTAAGAGGTTCCATCTTATAATATTAATTATTGTCATACTAACCGGCAGTATCCTTCAAGCAGGACAGATCAAGCGGTTATCCCGTAAGGGATCTAATATTTTGATACTCCATTCATATAATTCCACCTATATCTGGAGTGAAGAGATCACCAAAGGTATCAGTGACTATCTGGAAAGCGCAAGTGAGGAAAAAGTAAATCTCTATCTTGAATATCTTGATGCCAAACGCTATCCGGGAGATGGTTATCTTGAGAAGATGAATATACTGATAAAGGAAAAATATCAGGACATATCAGATATAGATTTAGTGATAGCCTCAGATAATCAGGCATTATCTTTTATGATGAAATATGGTGAAGATATATTCCCGGAAGTACCAGTGGTGTTTTGTGGGATAAATTATCTGGATGATTATGATTTGAGTGGCTATCCTAACTATACTGGAGTGAATGAGATCATTCACCCGGATTTAACGGTAGAGCAGATATTAAAAATACAGCCAGGGGTGAAAAAGATCTTTATTGTGAGTGATTGCAACACGAAAACGGGGGTTGCAACAACCAATCAGGCGAAGAAGCAGCTAAAACGGTTTGAAGATAAGCTGAAATTTGAATTTCCTTTAAATTATACGATGAGTGAGTTGGAAGAGAAATTGCGGAAGCTGAGCAACGAATATGCCGTCTTATTATTAATATTCAATCTTGATAGAGGTGGAGATTTTTTTGAAGTTGAAGAAACAGTAGAAAGGATATCAAAGGCGTCTCGCGTGCCGGTTTATGTATGCTGGAATTATTATTTGGATAAAGGAGTGCTTGGTGGAGCGGTGATATCTGGATATCAGCAGGGTGAAGAAGCAGGAAAAATTGCCTTGAGGATACTTGAGGGTGAACGAGCAGAAGATATACCGATATTAAAAGATACTCCCTATCAATATAAGTATGATCAGAAAGCATTGGATAGATTTGGGTTAAAGATATCCAGATTGAGCAAAAATACAATAGTAATTAATGCTGGAAGGAATTATCTGCAAGAGAACTGGCAATCACTATTAGTATTTCTGATAATATTTATTGTTATGGCATTATATATTGCTAATCTATTATGGACGCAGAAAAATCTGAAAATCAGCCGTCAGAATCTTCGTCAGAAGGATATTGAATGGAATAAACTTGCCGGCAGCCTTCCCGGGCTTGTTTTTAGAATAAATTACAAGATGAAGTTTCTTTATATCAATTCATATTTTCATGATCTGCTGCAATTCAGTCCCGAGGAGGTTATAGGTAAACATTTGACTGAATTACCGTTAAGGGATGAGATAATTCAGATCAACCAGCAGGCATTAACCGCAGCACTTGAAACTGGAGAGTCACAGAAAGTGGAGTTCAAATTTGGCAGTGGAGATAATATCCGAGCCTTTGAGACAACAGTTCAGCCGGAATTTGATGAGAATGGGAATATCAATACCCTTCTGGGAATAGTCTATGATCTGACGGATAGATTTAAGACAGAATTGCAGCTAAAAAACAGTGAACAACGAGCCAATGAAGCGAGAAAGATAGCCCGGTTGGGTTATTGGGAAATGAATTTAAAAACCCATAGAATAAGATGGTCACTGGAATTGAGTGAAATATTGGGAGTGAAACACGACCCGGAAAGTCAGTCGCTTGCCCTTTTCTGTAAATCTATTAATCAACCGAAGGAATTACTTTTAAAAGCATTAAAACGAAAAGAATTGACTGGTGATCTTAATTTTGATCAGACTTATAAGATAGAGAATACACGAGGTCAGCTGAAATTCCTTCACGAACGGGGAAGAATCTCCGTTGATGAAAATGGCAGGGCATTATCAGTATATGGAACAGTTCAGGACATCACAAGTGAGAAGCAGGCGGAATTACAGATCAGATCAAGTGAAGCCAAGTTTCGGGCAATATTTAATCATGCACCAATGGGTATATCTTTGATCGATGAAGATATGAATTTTGTCTATTTTAACCCTACAATTTTATTGATGTGTGGTTACAAGATAAAAGAATTTGAAAAACTGCAGATCACAGATCTAATTCATCCCGATGATCTAACGGAATGTCTTGAGAAATTCCAGGAAATATTTGAAGGAAAGAGCAACCAGTTTGTCATCAGGAAAAAGCTTTTATGCCAGGATGGAACATTTTTATGGACTTTGACAACAGTGACCTCATTTTACACGGAAGAAGAGGATCGCAGATATGCACTGATCATGGAAATGGACATTCATAACCGGGTAAAAGCAGAAGAGATGGTAGCTGAAAGTCAGCAATTATTGAAAGAAGCACAGCAAATAGCCAAATTTGGCTACTGGAAATATAATCCAGAGACTGATATGATGAGTTGTTCTGAAGAGATGCTGAATATCCTCGGTTATGAATCAGGTTCTTCTACAGAGATAAATAGAATAGAATTTGTATCGTTGCTTTCTGAGGAGAATCAGGATAAATTTCTTGAGCAACTCCAGCAATGCGTGATGATCAACAGTAAGTTTGAATTAGCAACCAAAATCCTAACGCGAGATCAAAAGGAATTACAGGCAAATATAAGACTTGAGAGTCAAACAAGAGAAGGAGAAAAGAATTCTGTATTGGGAACTTTTATTGATATCACTGTGATGAAATCAATAGAATCTCAATTACGTCAGGTTGAGGCGCGCTTTAGATTATTCTTTGAAAATTCACCTATGGGAATTATTATCATGGATAGTTCAAAGCGGATCAATCTGGTAAATCCTGCCTTATTGAACCTGTTGGAATTAGAAACTGAAGATATTCTCAATCAAGAAGTATTGAAGTTTCTATCTAATATCCAAAAAGCTGGTTTTACGGGACATTTGAATAGCATAACTTCCGGTAAGATCGAATCATCTACTGAGGAATATCAGTTGATCAAGAACAACGGTCAACATTTCTGGTGTTCACTTACCATGGCGCGTTTGGATAGTGAAAGCATTTCCAGTCAGGGAATCATGCTTTTAATAGAAGATATTAATGAGCAGAAGCTTGCCAGAGAGCAATTACGGGAAAGCGAAGAAAAATACAGATCAGTATTTGAAGTAAGTCGTGATGGTTTATTACTTACTAATAACGATACTGGTAAAATCCTGGAGGTAAACAGTTCTGGAGCGGAAATGTTCGCCTATCAAAAGCAGGAATTAACGGGGAATTCGATCATGGATCTGGCAGAAGATCGTGAGAAAATGCAGCATTTTATTAATGACCAGGAACAATTAATTCTGGGTGAGCAGGGACGAAGAAAAGATGGGAAAGGTTTCCCAATGGAGATTTCACTTAATTATTTTCGCAGGAATGATATAAATTATTATGTCGCATCTATTCGTAATATTTCTGAACGAATCCAGTTTGAGAGGGAATTGCAGGAGAGCGAGAAGAAATTCCGGACAATAATTGAAAATGCTCCCATGGGAATCATCTTTGTAAATGAAGAAGGCAGTATAATTTTCTCAAATCAGGAGATATTGAAGCTGTTAGGCAGCCATTTGGACCGCAAACTTGAAAAGCTGGAATCTCTTCTCGTTGTGGAAAGACGTGATTTATATAAAATAGTATTGGAAGATATTTTTACAGGTAAGAGAGCTGAGTTTTTTGAAGAGCAACATATCCTGCGTGAAGATGGCAGCATGTTCTGGGGGAATATTCTGATCTCAATTGTTCAAACGGCACCTGAGAAACCTGATTTTGCTATTATCATGATCCAGGATGTAACTGAGCAGAGAGAAGTGGAAGAGAAACTTCATGTTTATGAAAAACTGGAATCTGTGGGTCAACTTGCCGGGATGATCGCTCATGATTTTAATAATCAGCTGATGGGTGTACTTGGCTATGCAACCATCCTTTCGGAGCAATTGAAAGATGAAGAAATGAGATCATATGCCCAGATGATCTATAATGCAGCTGAGACTTCTGCTGCCTTGACCCAGAAGCTTCTATCTTTTGCCAGAAAGGGCAGACATATCACAATCAATCAGGACATTCATAAGCTGATACAGGAGACTCTCAGTCTGGTTCGGGCTACAATACAAACAAAAATCAAGGTTAAATTACTACTTGAAGCAAAAGCCTCCATCATTCCAGCTGATCCTGGTCAGATTCAGAATGCTTTGCTAAATCTGATTTTAAATGCCTGTGATGCCATGCCTGCAGGAGGAGTTCTTAAAATTACCACCTCAATAATTGAGCTGAAGGAATCAGACAGTAGTACTTTTTATGAAAACGTAATTGCCGGCAGATACATAAAAGTATCGATCTCAGATACCGGTCAGGGTATGACTGAGGAAAGCAAAAAGAGGATATTTGAGCCTTTCTTTACCACAAAGAGGGAAGGTAAAGGTACTGGTTTAGGTTTACCAGCAGTTTTTGGGACAGTAAAATCTCATCAGGGGTATATTTCTTTTGATTCAGAACTAGGTGAAGGAACAGTATTTAATCTCTATTTACCCTTATCAGAGATTCAGGTTGAAGAAGAAAGCAGTAGCAATTCTAAAGGATACACAATACATGGCAGCGGGAATATCATTTTATTTGATGATGAAGAAATTGTGAGAAAAACAGTTTATACTCTGCTTAACAGCCTTGGATACAATGTGAAAACATTTGCCGATGGGATTGAGGGTTTACAGTATTACAAAGCAAACTGGGAAGAAATAGACTTGATCCTGCTTGATGTGATCATGCCGGAAATGGATGGACCGGAAGTATTCAAAAGACTTCAGAAGATCAATCCCAAAGTGAAAGTATTACTTTTTTCTGCCTATAGTGCCACACGTGATGTTCAAGATGCATTAAATAACGGGGCTTTGGGGTTTATTCATAAACCTATATTGAGAGACGAGCTTTCGCAGAAAATATCTCAAGCTCTGGCTGATCAAAGAGTAAATAATCTGCGTTCACTTTTCGGGATCAAAGAAGCAACACGAGTGGACATCAATCAAACGCTGCTGCTCGATCTCAAAAAAGGTATCATTGATCAGTTTCATACAATTATTTCTGATCTGAAAACAGCGATGGGAAATATGGAAACAGATAATATCCTTCTGATGCTTCGCTCTCTGGAACTTTTCGTTCAGAAGGTCAAAATAAAAGGCATCAGTGCTCTGATCAAAAATCTGAAACAAAAATATACTGAACCGCAGAAATGTGAGGAAATTCTTAACGAGATAGAAAATCAGTTTATGCGGGAACTGGAATGAAGCTGTTAGATTTTTTTATGAAAATACCAAATGGTAGATTTACCATGAGATTAATAAATTGACAAATAAGTGCCATAATGCACATTGACAAATAATATTCAAGATGGAGTTAGTATGAGTTTATTGGACAAAGTCGGGAATTTTAAGGAAGCGGACCGGGTAAGGGAGCTGGGACATTATCCCTATTTCAGGGTGATCTCATCTGAACAAGATACAGTAGTGACCATGAATGGTCGCAGAATGCTGATGATGGGATCTAATAGTTATTTAGGTCTGACAAATCATCCCCGGGTGAAAGAAGCGGCTATTGCAGCATTAAGAAAATATGGTAGTGGCTGTGCAGGTTCAAGGTTCTTAAATGGAACTCTTGATATCCACATCGAATTAGAAGCTCAGCTGGCTGAGTTTGTAGGTAAAGATGCTTCCCTGATTTTTGCCACTGGCTATCAAAGCAATCTTGGTGCCATTCAAAGTATGGTTAGCCGTAATGAATATATCGTAACAGATAAGTTTGATCATGCCTCAATAATTGACGGCTGCAGGTTATCAGGCGGAAAGATGTTGCGCTATAATCATAATAATATGGAAGATCTGGCACGGGTAATGGAAACTATTAAAGGCAAGAATGCTCTTATTGTAGTTGATGGGATATTTTCCATGGAAGGAGATATCTCACCTGTGAAGGAAATATGTGAAATAGCTGAGAAATACGGCGTATCAGTAATGGTAGATGAAGCTCATTCTCTTGGAGTGATGCATCATACCGGCGCTGGAGTAGCAATGGAAGCAGGTTGCACTGATCGAGTGGAACTGATCATGGGAACATTTTCAAAGAGCCTGGCATCAGTAGGTGGTTTCATTGCCGGAAGTTCAAAAGTTATGGATTACATGAAACATAATGCCCGTCCCCTGATATTTTCTGCTTCTCTACCCCCAGCATCTGCTGCCAGTGTTTTAGAAGCTCTCAAAATAATGAAGGAAGAACCTGAACGAATAGAAAAACTCTGGGAAAACACTCACTATATGGCAAAAAACTTTAAACAGATGGGTTACAATACTGGCTTATCCTGTACACCAGTGATACCATTACATGTGGGAGGAATAGACAATGCTTTCAAGATGTGGAAGCTGCTGGATGAAGAAGGTGTGTTTATCAATCCAGTTGTACCACCGGCAGTGCCGCCAAATGATACACTTATCAGAACCAGCTTCATGGCTACGCATACCCGGGATCAGCTAACTGAAGCCTTGGAGAAATTTGAGAAGATCGGCAAACGAATAGGAATAATTTAATATATATTTTAAGCCCCTGAGGGGGCTTTTTTTTTAATTGGAATATTTGTTGCTTCATATATTATTGAAGGAGTTATTATGAAAAAAATAGTGTTTTTAATTATGATAATCATATTTGCAGCCAGTATGCAGGCTGCTGCAATTTCTCAATCCACTGCCAGAAGAGGAGTAGAAAACTTCCTGCAGAACAAGGGACGAAATATTGAAATAGCAGAAGAATATAATATTGTAACTGACAGTAATGAACTATTTATATTTAATTTAACAGAAGATGGTTTTGTAATCACAGCAGCAGATGATATTTTTTATCCGGTGATCGCTTATTCCTGGAAAGGAAATTATACACCAGCTAATAGTGAAGACCTGCAATTTAGATTTATAAAAGAGGACTTAGAACTTCGCAGATCATTTTACCTTGCTAATCCGCAGATGACCGCTGCAAATCAGCAAGCATGGACTGATCTTATTTCGGGCACAAGACCCGTGAGGACTTTTCAGCAATGGCCAATGGATGGGACAACTATTACTGATGGCTGGTGTGAATCCCAATGGAGTCAATCTGGAGTTTTCAACCAGTTCTGTCCGCTTGATAATTCCGGTAATCGCAGTGTAGTGGGCTGTGTGGCAACTGCAATGGCTCAAATTATGCACTATCACGAATATCTGGGTAATCCCGTTTTTAGTAACAATGATGATTATAATTCCGGCTGGTGGGATCCTATTGACATAGATGATGATCATGAATCAAATGATTTTCCTGACTGGAATGAACTCAATGACTATCTGGATATTGCAGTGGAGAATTATTCAAATGGAGAATTGCCTACCAGTGATGATCTTGCTGCCTTGAATTATGCCTGTGGTGTAAGTGTGGAAATGAGTTATAGCTCCGAAGGTTCTGGAGCAAATACTGGTGACGTTGCCAGTGCCCTGAGAAATAAATTTGATTATAATACTGCTTCCTGGAGTGACAATTATGGAGGAACATTTTATAATACTATTGCAGAAGATATGATCCATATGCAACCCTGCGAATTTTCCATTTATACTGATGGCTGGAATGATGGCCATGCAATTGTCTGCGATGGTTATAATACAGATGATTATTATCACCTGAATTATGGCTGGGGAACATCAAATATTGGCTGGTATTATATACCCAGTGGGATGCCCTCAAATTATACGATTATTGGTGGTGCTGTGCACAATATAGAGGGTGGTGAAGTGCCGGTTTCTGTGAGTGGACAAGTTTCTGGACCTTCAATACTTGAAGACAGTTATATTCTATTTGTTGGAGAAAATTACTGTTATGAGTCATATGCAGATATCGCTGGTAATTTCAATGTTCCAGCTCTAAAACCCGGTTGGTACACCATTTCTGCAGTCAGTGGCAGATTATGGTATACCGAACAAGAGATCTATATTGATTCAAATCTAAGTTCACTCATTCTGGACATGTTTAATTATGACGCTCTCGATGGTCAGGTGAATGCTGATATCCAGACGGGAGGTACAAATATAGCTCTATATGATTCTCTTGAGCAGGTTGCTGCTACAATGGCTGACTTGAATGGATTTTTCTCAATTCCGGACATTCTGCCGGGAACATATACTGCTACTGCTTCTCTTTCTCCAAATTATTTTGGTTCAAATTCAGTTACAATTAATCCTGATAATCAATTTGTTCTGATCGATATGGAAGAATTTGAGCATTCCTCCAGTATCCACTGGTCAGATGAACCAGTAGACACACATTCTCTTGTTCCCATAGAAATCTCATGTGCCATAAAAATCCTTAGTGAGGATCTGATCTCTCATACAGGAGATATATTCAAAGGAGTATCATTTAAATGCCCGATCGAACAGGGCGAAGGTAATATTACTGCACAATTGTGGAAAGGTGATCAATTACTGACTGAACAACCGATAGATGAATTTTACTATGGAGAAGAGATTTTTGCTGAATTTCCAGTCTTTACGGCAATTGATCCTGATGAGGATTATTATGCCGGTTTTAAAATTGAGACTGAGACAGGTGCTATCGCCTGGAAAGATGCAGGGCCTCGTGTTCCGGGTAAAGGTGCATGGTTCAGGATCTCTAACTGGGTAGAATTAGCCGCTTCTTTTGACTTCAATTTCTGTATCACAGCAAATATGATTACTCATCTGGTAGATAATGATAATAATGAATATCAGATTATCAAAGCAGATCATTTTAATAGCAGCTATCCAAATCCCTATATTCAAAGTTCATTAAGAAATCCTGTTACTGTCAGCTTTGATCTGGCAAAATCCGGTGATACACAAATTGACCTATATAATCTTAAAGGACAGAAAGTCCAGGAGATATATAGAAATCATCTGGAAACTGGCAAACACGATATTTCCTGGCAACCTCAAAATTTAAGTACAGGGATATATTTCTACCGACTTTGCATTGATGGAAATGAAGCAGATTATCAAAAAACTATAATTATTAAATAAAGGACTATATATGAAAAAACACCTTATCATCGGGATATTCCTGATCATATTTACTTCAGCACTACTTGCGAGCCCAGTAACAATAGATGAAGCTACTCTGGTAGCTCAAGGAAAGCTGACTTTGTCTGAGAATTCTTGTCAAATTGATAGCGTAAACCCAATTACCAACGAAGATAATCAGAATATTGCCTGGGCTTTCGATCTTTCACCTGTGGGATTTATTATTGTTAATTGCGATACAGATATTGTTCCGATATATGCCTATTCATTCCGCAATTCATTTTCGCTGGAAGAAGTGCAACAAAACACTGCTCTTATGATGCTTAAAGAAGATATCAAACTGAGAAAATCTGCTATTGATGTTACTGATCCGGCAATTATTCAAGATAATAATCTTACGTGGCAGGCTTATTTAAATAATGACCTGCAGAGCTTGATCTCACGTGATAGAAGCGTATTCCCTCCTTCATCTTATAACACGCCAACAGGTGGCTGGGTTGTCACTCAATGGGATCAGGGTCATCCCTGGAACCAGTTTTGTCCAATGGACCCAGATTCTGGCGGTCGCTCAGTTGTTGGCTGCGTGGCTACAGCTTTTGCTCAGGTAGTAAATTATCATCGCGAAATAGGTGATCTGATGTTCGATGATGATGATGATTATGTATCAGATAATTACACATCTCCTGTATATCTGGATGATGACTGGGATACTTATAATTTTTTAAATTTCCCTGATCTGAATGTTTATATGGATGAGTTACGAGATAATTATGCAAATGGACTTAATTTCACAAACACCTTGAAGGGTGCACTTTCCTTCGCCTGTGGTATTCTCACGGAGATGCAATATTCCAATAGTGGTTCTGGAACACAGACTCTTTATTCTGGATATGCCTTTTCAAACCGGCTGGGATATGACAGTGTATTAAATGTCTATAATATCGGTAATGATTTTTATACCATTCTCTCAGATGATATGGTTAATGGCAGACCTGCCATGATCTCAATTCTGGGTGGACCGGAAGGTCACTGTATAATTGTTGATGGCTGGAATAGTGATACAGATTATTATCATCTTAATATGGGCTGGAACGGTAACAGTGATGGCTGGTATTCATTACCTGAGGGTATGCCTGCTGGATACAATGTGATCAGAGAAGCAGTATGTAATATTGAGGGTGGCACAGTACCTGTAGATATACTGGGATTTGTAAATGCCTATGGTGAAAATGTTAACGGCACAGAAATTACCCTTGATGGAGCCGTAGATTATATTTGTACTACCGATGAGACAGGAATGTTTAATCTGGCATTTGTTCATGAAGGCTGGTATGATGTAACTGCCACACTGGCTTTGCTGGACGGAGGATATTATTACCATCAGCAGCAGGAATACATTGATGCCACAAACACCTTCCTGCAGATTGATATGGATAATTATGAATTTATTGATGGTAATGTGACTGCTCCAGTGGATCCTTCGGGAACAAACATTGCCATTTATCAGAATAATACTTTGGTTTCAGAAGCGGAAGTGGCGGCTGATGGCAGTTATCAGACTGCTGGATTGCTCCCGGGAAGTTATGTACTCGTAGCAAGTCTTCCTTCTCATTATGGCAGAGTTCGTCACATCAATGTCAGCTTGGAAGAGCAAACTTATAATTTTGAACTTTTTGATTATCAGCAAAGCAGCAATTTCTCTTATGCCTCAGAACCTGAAGATATCTGGCACCTGATTGCCACCACAATGAGTGTTGCTATCAAATTAACTGATGATGAACTGGCAGATATGGAAGAAGCATTAATCTCCAAGGTTATATTTAAATCACCAATCGCACCTGAGGACGGACAACTTTGGGCTCAAGTATGGCAAAATGAAACATTGATCAGCGAAACTGAAATATCCGATTTCTCTTATGAAGAAGAGCTGGAAATTGATCTTAATAATTTCGCAATCGTCGAGCAGGGAAATGAGTACTTTGTAGGATATAAGATTCAATCCTCCAATGCTGATCTCGCCTGGCATGATGCCGGTCCACGCGTACCGGGAAAGGGTGCCTGGTTCAGGATCAATTCCTGGACAGAACTCCCCGTTGCCAGCGATGTTAATCTTTGCATAGAAGCAGTTATTCTCCATCCAATGCTTGATGAAACTTCTGATAATGTTCCACCTCAAATCATCATACTTCAACAGAATTATCCTAATCCTTTTAATCCCGAGACAACGATCAATTTCAATCTGCCTTCTACTGATTTTGCCAGTCTTATAGTTTATAATATTAAGGGAGAAAAAGTTGCTACTCTTGCAGCAGAAGCTCTTTCTGCCGGGGATCACATCTATATATGGCAAGGCAAGGATGATAATAATTTACCTGTTTCCTCAGGAATTTATTTCTATCAGCTTGTTACCAGTCAGCAAACAGAAACCCGAAAGATGATCCTGCTTAAATAAATCTGGTTTTACAGAATATTGGCTCCAGATATTCTGGAGCCTTTTTTGTTTGTATAACAATTGAAACTTTTTTTTGATTTTTCCGTTATATTTTATGCAGTATAAACAGCGCAGCTGTGTCAGAGTAATTGGGAGTTGAATTTGAACAAGAAAGATCGGACAGATTATAGCAAAAATATAAGGACAGCAGCCGTCCTGCTCTCTATACTGCTGCACTTTATTTTGATCAACCTATATACTGTCTTGCCGAACAAACAAGAATTACAGAGTTTAGATTCCACTCCCCCTATATCTCAACCTCAGGAAAAAAGACTGACCTTTGAACTTGTGGAAACGCCACCCGGTATAGAAGATCAGCAACCTTCGGAGGAAACTGACCTTGCTTCGGATCAAAACTCCAAAGCTCAGGATAATTATACCGCAGATATTGAGTCAGGCTTACCCTTCTCTGAAGGTATTTCTGAGGCAAAGAATTATCCCCTTTCTGCTATTCAACCTGCTTTCGGAGAAGAAACTGCAGAAGAAACAGACCAAAACGAGCAGACAGAAGCTGAACAGACCGAATCTGAAACTATAGAAAGTGAATTCTTCAGTCAGCTTCTGCAACAGCAGGAAAAATCTCTTAAACAGAAGCTTGAAAGTCCTGAACCCTCACTGAAGAATTTAGATACTTCCGCATCTGATCTGGGAGGATTCAGTTTTAATACTTATAACTGGGACTTTGCCCCCTATATGCTTTCGATGAAAAGACGGATTCGCAGTAATATGAATCTGCCCTATGCCTTCACTCATTTGGGTGCTATCAGTGGTAATATAATGGTGCATTTCACTGTACTGCCTTCTGGTATTGTCAGTAAACTTGAAATATTAAAAAGCGATGCTCATTACTCACTGGATCAATCCAGTGTAAATGCCATTAATGCTTCATCTGCCTTTCAGCCGCTTCCTTCTGATTTTCCTGAAGACAAACTGGAAGTCACTGCCAGATTCTCATTTTCCATAATAAAAGACTAAGGAAATAATATGATTGAATTTTATCAGTCTCTTGCTCAGGGTGGAATTGTGATGATCCCACTCTCAATCTGCTCGATACTCGCTCTTGCCATTATAATTGAAAAATTCATTGTGCTCAGGAAAAGAAAAGTATTTAATCCTGAGATTACTTCAGTCCTTAAAAATATCGCTTCACCTGATGATTTCCCCCTCGCCTTATCCGTATGTAATAATTATAATGGTCCTTTTTCACATCTCATCATTATAATTCTTCAGAACTTTCATCAACCTTTGGAAGATATCAAAGAGGATGTAGCTGATCAGGCACGGCAGGAGATCAATTTCCTCGAGCGAGGTCTGGGCATACTGGAAACGGTAGCTGCCATTGCACCAATCCTTGGCCTTTTGGGAACAGTTTTTGGCATGATAAGAGTATTTGGTGATATTTCTACTCAGGGAGTAGGAGATGCAGCTTCCCTTTCATCGGGAATATCAGAAGCTCTTATCTCTACTGCAGTGGGACTTTCCATTGGAATCCCTACCCTGGTTTTTTATAATTATTTCTTTCAAAGGGCAAACAGCATCATTCTGGAACTGGAAAAGATCAGTAATGAACTGATCCGTAAGATCAGAGCTTTTAAGCAGGAGTCCTGATGCAACTGGTTACTAATAGAAAAAAAAGAGGTGCTGCCATCATCAATGTCACATCTCTCATTGATGTAGTATTATTGCTCCTGATCTTCTTTATGCTCACCACACGCTTTGTGGAGCAGCCCGGCATGAAGCTTGATCTGCCTCAGGCGCAATCATCCCAGTCATCAAAACCTCAGGAAAATACTCTGCTAATTAATGCCCAGGGAGATTTGCTTCTAAATAATGAAAAGATTGATATAGGGGATTTGAATTTAAAATTATCTGCTCTGATCGATACTTCATCAACCGAGAATGCTCTGGTACTTAAGGGTGACCGCACTGTGGAATATGGCTCAGTGGTTAAAATTATGGATATGGCAAAACTGGCAGGTTTCCAGACCCTTATCATTGCCACAGAAAAGGAATAAGCTTTTAGACCCGTTCCTCCAAATTAGCTCCATAAGGCATAAAACTGAACCAGTCAGGTACAATCTCTATCACAGCGTATCCACTATCTGCCGGATCAGTCCAATAGCGCTTGATAAAGGTTGCCACTTCCATAATCTCACCTTTCAAGCCAATATCATTGATCAGGTTCGCTTTGCCATTTATTCTGATATAACAGCCCTTTTCCTCGGTATTGGGATAATAGCACACCTCTGCATTAGCCTGCTTCCTGATCTGAGCGCATTTGGCATCTGCATCTCCAGTAGCAATAAAAAACCGTTCCTTATAATAGACCAGTATCACTGGTCTCACATAAGCCCGATCCCCATCAGTTGTAGCAAGCATTGTTTCCTGCATCAAATCAAATTTCTCTAATACTTCGAGTCTAGTCATAAATATCTCCTTTTGGTGAACAGTGATTGGTAATGTGAGAAATTGCCAGTTCCTAAAAACCAGTCAAGTTCTCGTCTCACTTCTCACTGCTCACTTCTCACAAAAAAAATTGCTGGTCGCAAGACCGGCATATTTTTTATAACTTCTCGTCAGCGAACTTTCGTCCAGCAGCGAGAGCCTTGACATTCATATCAACTATCTTCTGACCTTTTCTTCCGAAGATTGTTTGCAAAGCTGCTTCAAAGGATTTATAAGGTATGGATAAATATTTCGTTGCTGCTCCCAACATCACAATATTCATAGCTCTGGCGCTACCCAGATCCTTGGCAATCTGATCAGCATTCAAAAGCACGTGATTTCCCAGACTTTTGATCTCTTTCTCAACATCTTCCATCTCGGGATAATTTGGTATATTCTTAAAAGGTGTGCTGTTAGATATCAGCCAACCGTCTTTTGACAGATAGTTTTTATAACGCAGAGCTTCCATAGGTTCAACTGAAATGATCATATCACAAGCACCTTTCGCGATCAGGTCAGAATAGATTGCTGCATCCGATATACGCAGATGACTTTGCACATCTCCCCCACGCTGGCTCATGCCATGAACTTCTGCCTGCTTCATGTTCAAACCATTATCTAGAGCGGCTTGACCAATGATTGCTGCAATAGTCAGGATTCCCTGTCCACCGACGCCTGCCAGTATTATATCCTGTTTCATTATTTTGCCTCCTGCTTCTTCTTTGCACGCATTCTGCGAGTCATAGTTTGAACGCATTCTCTGCGAGGGATTATTACAGATACACCTTCATATTCTATCTCTTCTTTTAGCACCTGCACATTTTCTTCAAACTGGCGGGAAAGTGGTGTGATCACACGAATATGTTCTTTCTCTACTCCCATTCCACTGCAGATAGCTTCCAGTTTTCCAAAGCCAGTATAATCCTGTCCACCGGTCATACCAGTAGTGGAATTATCAAGGATTATGATCACCAGGTTAGTTTTATCATAAATGCAATCCAGGAGCCCAGTCATTCCTGAATGTGAAAAAGTACTGTCTCCTATCACTGCAATTGCCGGGAATAAACCAGCATCTGCAGCACCTTTTGCCATCGTGATCGAAGCGCCCATATCAAGGCAGGTATTAATCGAATTATAAGGAGGCAGAAAACCCAGTGTATAACAGCCAATATCACTAAATACGTATCTCTGCCCATCTTCAACATAAGATTTTAAGGCTTCATTTAATGATTTATAACTATCAATATGAGGGCATCCCACGCATAATGCGGGTGGTCTGCCTGTTACTACTTCCGGTAAACCTTTGCCTGAAAGAGTTTCTTTGCCTAAGGCAACTGCAACTTTATTGGGGTCCATCTCTCCGTCACGGGTAAAAGCGCCGTTTAAACGTCCCGTGATCTTAGTATTTTTGGGGATAGCTCCCTTTAACATCTCTTCCACCAGAGGTTGACCTTCTTCCACTACCAGTATCTTTTCGCAATCATCTACAAACTTTTCGATCATCTTAACTGGAATAGGGTACTGGCTGATCTTTAATATGGGATATTCACAATTATAACGTGTAGTAGCTTCTTTTACATAATTATAGGCAAGACCACAGGCTATTATGCCCAGGCTGCTGTCTTTGCCTTCTTCTACCCAGTTATAGGGTGAGTTTTCGCTTTCTTCAGTCAAATCCGGCTGGATTTCGATCAGGTGTTTATACTTTCTTCTGGCAAAGGCAGGTAAAAGCATGAACTGATTACGGTCTTCAGGTAACTTCAATTCATTTTCTGCTAACATCTCTCTTCTTTGCACACCACTGCGGGAATGACTAAGTCTGGTTTCCAGACGCATCATCACTGGCAGATGGTATTTTTCTGAAAGCTCATAAGCATGAAATGCCATATCATAACATTCCTGCTGATTTGAAGGTTCCAAACAGGGGATCATGGCAAACTTGGCATAAAATCTGCTGTCCTGTTCATTCTGTGATGAGTGCATACTCGGATCATCTGCAACAGTTACGATGTGTCCACCATTTGCACCCACAAAGGCTGAATTCATAAACGGGTCAGCAGCCACATTTAAGCCTACATGCTTCATACAGCTCATAGTTCGCTTGCCGGTATATGACATTCCTACTGCTTCTTCCACGGCTGTCTTCTCATTAGAAGACCATGTGCGGTGAATATCCCGCTGCAAAGCTTCAGGGCATTTCTGGATATATTCCATCACTTCTGTCGAAGGTGTGCCGGGATAAGCAAATACCCCTGAGCAGCCAGCATCAACAACTCCCTGAGCTAAGGCTTCATCTCCCAATAGCATCAGTTTCTTCATAAACTTCGCTCCTTATTGTTTTTATAAATTTTGTCATATATTTTACCCCCCCCCATTTTCTTCAAGGTATTTTTTCCTGAGACCTTTAAGATAGCCAAATACTGATTGGCGTAAAAAATAAAATATGGAGAATTTATTTTTATTGCGTATAAACGTTGTATCATAATATGATACCATTAATGGCGAACTTTAATCCGATTTTGCGATTCTATACACTTGTAACCCACAGGGAAGCCACTCTGGGGTAATTGAGGCAGAAATTAAATGTATATTATTGAATATAGGGCATTTAGGTAGAAAAGCCCTATAAATCGGCAGAAATTGGGCAAATGGAACTACTGACCTATTTTATTTAGGGTAAAAATAGATTATATTATTTGCGAACGGGAGTATAATAGATTAGTAAATTAAATCTATTGTGAAGAAGCAATTTGTTTTAAGCTTAGTTTTAGTGACGGTAAATTGAAAAATGCATAGGATCAAACTTTGATCAATTTTGCTTACAAGTATTTTACCACAATTTCTATTACCTTATCAAACAAAGGAATTAGAACACTATCAATTGATAGTGGTATAGAATTATTGAAGCGATTTTCCGGTAATTTCAAAGATTCCTTCATTTGCTCCTTTATTTTATAATACTTATCATCTTCAGAATCTTTTTGGGAGAAATTAGAATGAGCACAAAAATGACGCAATTCATAAATTAAATCTAATACCTTTTTATCTTCCCCTTTAACATAATTGAAAAGCTCAATATCATTTATTTTAATTTGTTTTAAATAAGAATGGAGCCTGATAATTATACTTGTATTTATAAAATGACCACAAGAATTCCATTCACTACGAAAATCAGCATCCAAAATCTTTTTTAATGATAAACCAATTAAGCAAGCTTGAGATTCTGATTGATATAAAGATGAAGTTTCCAAACCTATCCATTCACTATCATTTTGATCTTTATTTTTCTCTATAATTTCTACTGAAATTAATATTTACCCAGCCTACCTGATCTTCGGGTATATCAGATATTGCCAGAATAATTGGCTCCGCTAATTCTACCAATATAGTTTCGTTAGCTATAGATGTATTTAACTGTCCATATACCGTTAAAATAGCATCATAAAATCCCGCTTCTTCATAAGTATGGGAGGGAGATTTATTTCTTCGCTAAACTCTCCATCTCCAAAATCCCATAATAGACTATCTACCTCACCAGATGACATATTGGTAAAATAAATGCCTAATGGTGCGACACCAAACAAAGGTGATGCAGAAAAATCAGCCTCTGGTGGAATATTTGGCCCAATAACTTCAATATCATTGTTTTTTTCATTATGTCTGTTCCAGCAGGTCCCGCTACTGTTAAAGTAACACTATAAGTACCTATATCTGTATATCATGGAATGGATTTAGTTGATTAGATGTTGATATCTATGAATTTGAATAAACTGACTCGCAGTACCTTATTATGAGAAATCTTGTAAATTCCAGTTATTTTTGTTATTCAACTCATTAACTATCAACGAAAAACTAATCTTCAATATCAACAATGTCTCGAAAAACGTTTCTTTGTTAACTTCATTATCTAATTCTAATTCATGAATCACACTATGTCTTTTTTTTATTATTTCTTCCAATTTATTTTTTACGAAGTAAAACTTATTATTCACTTTTTTTCTCTTTGCTAATACCTTGAAAATATCCAATTTAAAATACTTATAAAAAACTGTATTTATTATATCCAAATTCTGAAAATTCCATTCTTTTGATAGGATGTACTCGATGGTTTGATCTCCTTTTTCAATATCTAGTAAATCTCTATAAGTAACTTTGATCCTTTCTTTAAGAATTGAATCATTCTTTTCCCAATTATATCTTAGAAGGACTTTAAATGTTTCTTTAAAAAAATATTCAAATATTGAAATT